>JAGOBN010000639.1 GCA_017999235.1 Anaerolineales bacterium
TGATCATGGCCAGCGGCACCCGGCCCGGGTTCTCGGCCAGCGTGCGCTCCAGCGCTTCCAGGTCGAGGTTGCCCTTGAAGGGGTGGAGGGCCTGCGGCTGCCGGCCCTCGGCCGTGATCAAATCCAGCGCGATGGCGTTGCGGTATTCGATGTTGGCGCGGGTGGTGTCGAAGTGGGTGTTGTTGGGGACGATATCGCCGGCCTTCAGCGCGGAGCGGAAGAGGATGCGCTCGGCGGCGCGGCCCTGGTGGGTGGGGATGATGTGCTTGAAGCCCGTGATCTCGCGCACGGTGCTCTCAAACGTGAAGAACGAGCGCGCGCCGGCGTAGGACTCGTCGCCGCGCATCATGCCCGCCCACTGGTTGGAAGACATGGCCCCGGTGCCGGAGTCGGTCAGCAGGTCAATCAGCACGTCTTCGGCCTTGAGCAGGAAGAGGTTGTAACGCGCGGCGGCCAAGGCGGCGGCGCGTTCGGCCTCCGTGGTCTGGCGGATCGGCTCGACGGTCTTGATGCGGAACGGCTCGATGATGGTTTTGAATTTCATGCGCTTCTCCGAGTGAGCGCGCCGGCGAGGCCGCCGCCCGCGCGTGATGCCGGCCGCCTAATAAACCAGGCCGGCCAGCGCTTCCGCGGCCGGCGCGCCGGTCTGGCCGCGCAGAAAAGCCGCGGCCTCCGCGCCGCCGGGCAAGGCTGGCCCAGCGCCCCAGACCTGCACCGCCAGCGCCCCCAGGGCGGCGGCCAGGGCGGCGGCGGCCGGCAGGCTCAGGCCGCGCAGCCGCGCATAGATCAGGCCGGCGCTGAAGGCGTCACCGGCGCCGGTGGTGTCGGCCACCGCCACCGGGAAGGCCGGCTGGCGCACTGTGTCCGCGCCGGCGCGCAATAGGCCGCCGGCCGCGCCCAAGGTCAACCCCACCAGGCCCACGCCGGCCGCCGTGAGAGTTTCCGCCGCGGCCTCCGGATCCGCCGCGCCGGTGAGCGCGCGCGCGGCCGCGTCATCCAGCACGCACAGCGCCAGGCGCGGGAGCAGCGTGCGGATCAGAGCGCCGGCCTGCTGCGCCGGCGGCCGGCCGCTATCAAGTGAGATGGGGACCCCATGCCGCGCGGCCAGGTCCACCGCGCGCAGGGCCGCTTCCCGCTGCGGGGCTTCCAACAAAGCGTAGCCGGAGAGGTGCAGCCAGCGCGCTTCGGCAAACAGGGCGGGCGGCAGGCCGGCCGGGTCCAGCCGGGTGTTGGCGCCGCGCAGGCCGAACATGGTGCGCTCGCCGTCCGGGGTGACCGGGATCACGAACAACCCGGTGGCCGCGGCCGCATCGCGCTGCACGGCCTCCGTTTGGACGCCGGCCGCGCCGAGTTCGGCCAGGGCGAGGTCGCCCCACGCATCCTGGCCGGCGCGCGCCAGCAGATGCGGCGCAAGCCCCAGTTTGGCGAGCACGCTGGCGGTGTTGGACGCCGAGCCGCCGGCGCGGATGGTGGAACGCGTGGCCAGGGCGTCGCCGCCCGGCGCGGGATAAGCCGGGATGGCCAGCAGGGCGTCTACGTTGATGTCGCCCAACACCAGCACGGGCGCCGTCATACTGCGGCGGCCCGCACCGCGGCCACAAAGGCGCGGATGCGCTCTAAATCCTTGGCTACGCGGTCGCCAGGGAGGTTGGTGGCCGTGTTGGAGTCCACGCCGGCCGGCCCGACGGCGCGGATCGCCTCGGCCACATTGCCGGCGTTCAGGCCGCCGGCCAGGATGACCGGGATCGGCACGCTCTGCACGATGCGGCGGCTGATGGACCAATCGTGCGTCAACCCGCTGGCGCCCACGCCGGGCAGGCCGCGGCCTTTGCTGTCCAGCAAGAAGAGATCGCTCACGGGCGCGAAGCGCTGGGCGGCGGCCAGGCTTTCTTCCCCGCCCACCGGCAAGGCTTTCATGATCTGCACGCCGGCCGGCAGGCGCCGGCGCAGTTCCGCCTGGGCGTCCACGCTCACGTCGTCTAGATCGGTGGAGATGTGGACGATGTCCGGGCCAACGGCGTCGGCCATGCGCAGAATCTCGTCCACGGCCGTGGCCATGGTCAGCGCGACGCGGGTGGTGCCGCGCGGCAGGGCCTCGGCCAGCCGGCGGGCGGCGGCGAAGGAGAGCTCGCCATGCACCACGCCGTAATCGCCGGCCACAAACCCGATCTGGTCCACGCCCATTTCGGCGGCGGCCACGGCTTCGTCAATATTGGTAAAAGCGTAAATTTGAATCAACATGCGGTGATGATACCCCGAAAGGCGGCGGGGATGGGCCACGAATGCACGCCGGCACGCAGATCCAGAGCCCAACCCGGCGGTGGTAAGGCTCTAGGGTGGAACGGAGCAGGCGGGTGTTGAGCGGGCGCCAGTTTGTGCCGAGCTGGCAGACCGTCATCCGCGCTCTTTATTGATCCGGGTGGGGATACAGGATCAGCTGGGTGCAGCGGAAGAGGGCGAGGTTTTTGCCGCCGGCCTCGGTTTGCACGGTTGCGTCCCAGATTTGGGTGGTGCGGCCGCCGTGGGCGAGCGTGGCCGTGCAGGCCAGGGCGCCCTCGCGGGTGGTGCCCAGGAAATTGCTCTTGAGCTCCATGGTGGTGAAGCTGCGCGCGCCGTCCGGCAGGTGGGCCAGGCAGCCGTAGCCGCAGGTGGTGTCGGCCAGGGCGATGACGGCGGCGGCGTGCAGGTAGCCGTTGGGGGCCAGGAACTCCGGGCGCAACGCCAGCCGGCTGGTCAGCTGGCCGGCGGCCAGGCCCGTAATCTCCAGGCCGAACCAGCCGGGCAGGTGGCCCTGGCCGCGGGCGTTAAGCTGGGCCAGCGTGAGCTTGGGGGTCACGGGTTACCAGCCGCCGGCGTATTCCAGCGCGAAGCCGGCGGCCTGCGTCGCCAGGTATTGCCAGTGCAGTTCGTTGAGCTGGCGCAGGTGCAGATGGTCGTGCGCCACCCAGGCGGCCAGCAGGTCGCCGGCGGTGACGTGGCCGCCGGCCGGGTGCGCTTTGGCGGAGGCCCAGTTGGCGTCCTCCAAACCTTTCAGCCATTGCAGGGAGTTCAGGCGTTCTTCGATGAAGGCGTCCACGGCGGCGCGGAGCGGCCGCTGGTTGTAGACGCGCGCCGTGACCCAGCCCTGCGGA
>JAGOBN010000053.1 GCA_017999235.1 Anaerolineales bacterium
GGATGTCACATCATTGGCCGCGCCGCCGGTTAGCGTATCCAGCTTGGAATGGCAGCGGCTGTTGTCGCTGACCGAACGGATGCGCCGCCGGCCGCGGCATCTGGGCATCCATAACGGCGGCATGATCGTCACGGGCGAGCCGATCGCGGGCCTGATGCCCGTCGAGCCGGCCGCGATGGACGCGCGGACCGTCGTTCAATGGGACAAGGCCGCGCTGGAAGAGGCCGGCATCGTCAAGATCGACCTGCTGGGGCTGCGGATGCTGTCGGCGATTGCTGACGCAATCGCCTTAGTGCGCGAGCGCGGTCATGTCATCGACCTGCACCGCCTGGATACCCGCAACCCGCGCGTCTACGACCAGATCTGCTCGGCCCACACCATCGGCATCTTTCAGGTTGAGTCCGGCGCCCAGGTCTCGATCATCCCCCAGATGCAGCCGCGCTGTTTCCAGGATTTGGTGGTGGAGGTCTCATTGATCCGGCCTGGGCCGCTCCAGGGCAACATGGTTCGGCCATACATCCGCCGCCGGCTGGGCCAGGAGCCGGTGCGCTACGCCCACCCCTTGCTCAAGCCGGCGCTGGAGAGCACGCTCGGGGTCATCGTCTTCCAGGAGCAGGTCATCAAGATTGCGCGCGACTTCGCCGGTTTCCCGGCCGGCCGGGGTGAGCTGCTGCGCCGAGCGCTGAGTGGCAAAGATTCAGCCGAAGCGCTGGAGCGCTTCCATGACGAGTTCGTGGCCGGCGCGGTGACACAAGGTGCGCCGGCGGAGACCGCCGAGCAGGTCTGGCAATCTTTGCGCGGCTTCGCCGGCTACAGCTTCAGCCAGGCCCACGCCGCCGCCTTCGCCATGATCGTGTTCTGGTCGGCGTGGCTGCGCGTCCATTTCCCGGCCGAGTACTTCTGCGGCCTGTTGCGCCACGCGCCGCTCGGCACCTACCCCGCCAACGTGCTGGAGGCCGAAGCTCGCCGGGTCGGCGTGAAGTTCCTGTCCTTCGATATCAACCGCTCACCGGCCCTGCCAGATATGGAGCAGGGGGCTATCCGCTTCGGGCTGGGCTATGTGAAAGGGATCGGGGCTGAGCAGGCCGCAGCCATTATCGAAGCCCGGGGCGGCCGGCCGTTCAAGTCGCTGGTGGATTTCATCCAACGAACAGGCCTGGACCGCCGGCCGATTGAGGCCCTGATCCTGGCCGGCGCCTTTGACCGGCTGGGCGAGCGCCGGCAGGTGTTATGGAGCCTGGCCGAAGCGTTTGCGCTGGCCAGCCGGCCGCACCCTGTCCGCCGCCTACAGCGGCGGGGGTGTCCAGGACCGGCCCTGCCGCTGGAGTTCCCGGACGAGCAGGCGCAGATGCGGCCGCTCACGGCCGAGCAGCGGGTGGTGGCGACCTTCGCGCAGACCGGGGTGACGGCCGGCCCGCACCTGGCGGCGCTCAAGGGGGATGCCTTCGCCGCCGCCGGCTGCCTGCCCTACCGCGAGCTGCTCAAGCTGCACGGCGGCGCGCGCGTGAAGCTCGGCGGCCTAGTCGCGGACGGCCTGCGCCGGCCGCCGACGGCCAAGGGTACGGGCTTTATCCGGCTCGAAATGCCGGAAGGGTTGGTCGATGTGGTGATCCCGCTGGAAGTCTATGCCCGCTGCCGGCCGGCCCTGCGCTCCGCCTTCGTGATCGTCGAGGGCCGGCTGCAACGCAATCGCAGTGTTCTAAGCGTGATGGCGGCAACTGTCACCGCACTGTGATCTACGCCGCCATTGTCAGGCGTATGGAGCTGGAGACAATTGGGTAACACGAAAACGCCGACCCGCACGGTCCTCGATATACATTTCCCGATAGCGCGCCGAAGGATCTCCGCGAGACGGCGCCCGGGTCGTTGACAGTTCCGCTTCAGCTTTTGACTGACCGGGTAAGAGTCCCGGCGAACAGCTGCCGGCTCAGAATTCGGTCGGTGTCGCCCTGCTCGTCGGCCTCGTAGTGGCGCTCAGTCCAGCGGTCATCCTCGGCGAGCGCCAGGCGCTTGCCCTCCAGTTGGCGCTGTTGCCGTTTGCCCCGGAAGCTGTAGGAGTCGAACATCCGGAAGAATTCGGTGGTGTAGATGTCGATGACCGGAGCATGGGGGCGGCCGCGCAGGATCAGCGAGTTCTCATCGTTGTTTTCCGTCGAGTTGGACGAAAAATTAGCCGAGCCGGTGACCAGGATAGGATCGTCGCTCAACGGATCGGCCAGGATGAACTTGGCATGGACGTGGATGCCCTGATGCCGGAAACTCTCGGTCTGGGCCAGCAGGCGGTTTTGGAAATCGTGCAGGGGCGTACGCAGCGTGACCGCCACACTGACCTCCCGGCCGGGCTGGCCATCGATGACGGCCACCTGCTGGCCGGCCCCCAGGTTGTACTCCATGTTCAGGAGCATGAAGCGCAGCTGCTGCTCGGCCAGGGGCGTGTTTGGCGGGGTCTTGGCCAGGAGCACGTCGGTGAGCTGGGCGTGCAGGGCGAAAGGCGCACAGACCAGGAGGCAGCGCGCCTGCCGGCAGATGTCGGCATACAGCTTGAGCACCTGCAGTTCGCCGGCCTGCGTTTTCTGCGGCGCGGGTGAAAAGATGGGCCACAGGCCGGGGCCGGCCGGGACCGCGGCCGGCAGGGCGTTGAGGCTGGCCAACGCCTGGACGAGGTCGCCCCGGGGCGTGTCGGCCAGCAACAGCTCAAAGTAACGCTGGTATTTTCGGGCGGCCGCCTGATCATAGAGAGCATGCCCGACATTCAACTGGCCGTATAGGGCGCCATCCGTCCAATTGGTGGATCCGGTCCAGACCGCGCGGGGGGCGCCTTGTTTCAGCCAAATGACGAACTTGTTGTGGCTGATGGCGCCCTGGCGGGTGCGCGGCACGCACACTTCCCCGAGATTGGCCTGCGCGGCCGCCGCGGCGTTACGGCGGCCGGTGTGTTCCTTGTCCCGGTTGCTGGGCTTGTCCTGATGGTAGACCACCTGGACCGTGACCCCGCGTTGGCGGGCGGCGGCCAGCGCCTCCACCAGACGCGGCCGTTGGAACTCGTAGATGGCGGCGTGCAGCGCGTCACCTGGGCCGGCCTGGGCCAGGAAGGCCAGCAAGCCCTCCTCCAGGCCGCGCGACAGCCAGGCGTAGGCTTCCTCGCGGCGGCTGGCCGGCGCCAATTCATCCGGGTCCAGGTCGCCGAAAAGATCAATGTATTGCTGGCTGGAGGCAGCGGCGCGATTGAAGAATACGGCGGTCTGCGGCTGACCAGGATCCTCGGTGGTGACCGTTAGTTGTACGGCCGGGCCGGGTTTCAGGTTATCCCAGCCGCCATACTGGGGGATCACCCGGTAACGATAGCGGCGGCCGGGCGCGACGCCGGAGTCGATGTAGCGAAAAGACTGCCAGGGGGAGCGGTCGGTGCCATTGGGGGCGGGGGCCAGTTCAGCCGTCGCGGGCGGCCGAAAATCGACCAACACATCTTCGGGCTGAACGGTTTCGGCTGGGGAACCGTATTCGGCTGGGACCTCCGTTTGACCAGTCAGATCGCGCGGGAAGCGGAGCCGGTTTTCAAGCCATTTGGCTGGGAGGCGGCCGCCTGGGCGATGGCGCCCCGGCCGGCCCAATTCCGTGCGCCGGATTGCGAAACCAAGGCAGCCGGTGCGCCGGGCCGGGGAGAGGTCGAAGCCGAGCAGCACGGTGTGTGTGCCGGCGATGATTTGGACCGTCAACCCCTCCCGCTGTGCTTGGACCCGCATAGTGCGTCTCTCCCCTGGCCGGCCACCCGTCGGCTCCCGGGATTGGGTAAGCCCGGCGGCCTGCCAGTCCCGATTCTATCGCTTATCGGCCGTGGACTGTGTGGCAACACCGCATTCAGAAGTTCGCGGATCATTGGGTTACACCCGCTGCTGACGCGGTGTGGGTCAGCGGACGTGTCGTGCGGCGGGACCAGCTGGACGAGCGCCAGCGTGCCTGCGGTGCCTCTAGATCAGCCGACATCTTCTTGAGACGGGCCGCCCTAGAGCGTGTCTGAAGAGGTCATCAGACAAGTCACGATAGACGCATGAGCATCAAACGCGAACCGGCGGGTTGGATCATCGTTTCGCTGGTGGCTGGCAAGAACTTAAAGTCCTTGCTCAAGCGCCGGCGGCGGCCAAACCACCCAACGGCGCGGTAGAACGACAAGGCCCTTGGGAATGGCCGGCGGCGTTCGTTGGCCAGCTGGATCCCAGACCCCAATTGGGCTGGGCGCGCATCGAAGTAGAGGGTCCGGCCATCACTGAAAAGACCGGCAAACCATCCCGGGCCAGGCGCTGGGCGACATGGACCGAGCACTGCCGAAAAACCCGGGATATTTCGGTAAATTTGCCGATCCCGGCGATTGATCCAGTCGTATAATAAATTAGGATAGATGCGCTCTGATTTATTGTGGCTTTGTGAGGAAGGAGCGCTTGACAGTGTCCCGTCGTTTGCCTTCCTTTCTCTTGGTCAGCCTCCTCACTCTGGCCATCGTTCTGCTGGGTGCAGCAGGCGCGATTTTCCAATACACGGATCTCAAAACAGCCGGTTTCATCCCAGTCATCGTCGCCCTCGGCGTGGCCGGTAGCCTGTTGCTCGGCTTTCTCGCCCTCGGCTGGCAGTGGTGGGTACGCCGGCCGCTCCAAGCCTTGCGCGCGGCCCTCGAACAGTTCGGCCGCGGCGACTTCAGCGCCACGCTCCCGCCGGCCGGTAGTCCGACGGTGGCCCATCTCATTGAAGCGCTTAACGCAGCGGCCATCCGCTTGGCCGAACATGAACGGCAGCAGCATGAAGCCGAGGTGCGCTTGCAGGCCAGTGAACGCCGTTACCGCCGGCTGGTCGAGTTGTCTCCCGAGGCAATCTTCGTGTGCAATCACGCTGAGATCACCTTTGTCAATTGGGCCGGCGCCCGGCTCTTGGGCGCGACCGAGCCCGCGCAGTTGGTTAGCCGGATGTTCTGGGATTGCCTCCACCCTGAAACCCGCGAACTGGCCCGTGATCAGTTGGGCGATCTCGAACCGGCAGGCCCCTCGACCACGCTGGAAGTGAAACTCTTACGGCTGGATGGGTCAGCTGTGGACGCCGAGGTGTCCTTGGCCCCGCTCGACGAGGCGGGCCGGAGCGCGGCGCTGATTATTCTGCGCGATATCACCGAACGCAAACAGACGGAAGCTTCGTTGCGCGCCAGTGAGGCGCTGTTTCGCACGCTGGCCGATCAAGCTCCGGTGCTGATGTGGATCGCACGGCCGGATGGACAGCGGACGTTTTTCAATCAGCCCTGGCTGGACTTTACAGGCCGTGACTTGAGCCAGGAAAGCGGCTTGGGCTGGACGGACGATCTGCATCCCGACGATTACCAACGCTATTTGGAGGCCTATGTCGCCGCGATCAAAGCCCGGCGCAGTTTTGAGGTGGAGTATCGTTTGCGGCGGGCGGATGGCCAATACCGTTGGCTGGCCAGCATCGGCGTGCCGCACTTCACACCCGAGCGAACATTGGCCGGCTATATCGGGGTCTGTTTTGATATTAGCGAGCGCCACGCGGCGGAGGCGGCGCTGCGGCTCGCGCATGATCAGTTTGCGTTTATCCTGCAAAGCGCGGCCGATGGCATCACCGCCCAGGACCCGGCGGGCCGGCTGCGCTACGCCAACGAGGCCGCGGCGCAGATGCTTGGCTATTCATCGGCGGCGGCGTTGACCGCCGAGGCCTGGCCCGCGGTCTGGCAGCGCCTCGAGGTCTTTGATGAGGCGGGCCAGCCCTTCCCGGCCGAACTCTGGCCCGGCCGGCGCGCTCTGGATGGCGTAGTGCAGGCCGCGGCCACCGTCCGGCTTCAGCCGCGCAGCGGCGGGGAGGGACGCTGGCTGGCGATTAAGGCTACGCCCGTGTTTAACGACAGCGGCCAGATCGAGCTGGCCGTCAACATCTTTCAGGATGTGACCGAACTGCGCCATGCCGGGCTGTCCCACCGCCTACTGGCGGAGGCCGGCCGGCTGCTGGCGGCGCCGCTGGACAACGCGGCCCGGCTCGTGGATGTGCCGCGTCTGGTGGTGCCGCTCCTGGCGGATTGGTGTGCGCTGGATGTGGTGAGCGCCGAGGATGAGGCCGGCGGCGTGCGCCGCGTGGCGGCGGCGGCCGCGGCCGGCCGCCCGTTCAGTTTGAGCACGCCCCGCGGGGCCGACCGGGTGATGCAGACCGGTGTCGCCGAACTGTATCCCTTTGTCCCAAATGCTTTGCTGGAGGCCCTGGCTCGGGATCAAGGCGAGCGGCAGGCGCTGGAACATTTGAATCTAAAGTCAGTGATGTTGGTGCCGCTGCTGGCGCGGGGGAAACCTCTGGGGGCGCTGACCTTTGTACAGGTGGAGTCGCGCCGGCGCTACAGCCGGGCGGACCTGGCCCTGGCGGAAGAACTGGCGCGGCAGGTGGCCTTGGTACTCGACAATGCGCAACTGTACGACCAGGCGCAAAAACTCGCGGCGACCCTTGAGCAGCGCGTGCAGACGCGCACCACCCAGCTGCTGGCCATGAACATGCAGCTGGCTCAGGAAGTGGCGGAACGCGAGGCCGCGCAACGCCGCCTGGAAGACTCGCAGGCGCAGTTGCGCCGCCTATCCGCCCACTTGCAGGCCGCCCGGGAGGAGGAGCGGATTGTGATGGCACGCGAGATCCACGATGAGCTGGGCCAGGCGCTGGCCGGCCTCAAGATGGATGTGGCTTGGCTGCAGCGCTCGCTGCCGGCTGGGACACCGGCTCTGGGCGCGCGGCTGGAAGATATGTCCGTGCTGATTGACGGCACGGTCCAGACAGTCCGCCGGCTGTCGGCCGAACTGCGGCCCAGTCTGCTGGACGACGTGGGGCTGGCCGCGGCGCTGGAATGGCAGCTCGACGAGTTTCAGGCCCGGACCGGGCTGGTCTGCGACCTGACGATCCAGCTCGGCGCTGCGCCTCTGGCGGCGGAATGGGCCACTGCGCTCTTCCGCATCGCGCAGGAGGCGCTGACCAATGTGGCGCGGCACGCCGCGGCCACCCAAGTGAGCGTGACGCTGGATGACTACGGCCAGGCGCTCACTCTGTGTGTTCAGGACAATGGCCGCGGCATCACCGAGGCCGAGTTGGCCGAGTCGAAATCGTTCGGCCTGCTCGGGATGCGCGAGCGGGTCTATCTGCTCAACGGCACGCTGGAAATCCACGGCGTGTCGGGCCAGGGTACGCGGATCACGGTGCGCGTCCCGCTCTCACCGGAGGTGCGCCCATGATCAAAATCCTGATCGCCGACGACCACGCCGTGGTGCGCCAGGGCCTCAAACAGATCTTTGGCGCGGACCCTGAGCTGGTGGTGGTGGGCGAGGCCACCACCGGCGCGGAGACGCTGGAGCAGGCCCGCGGCCTGGCCTGGGATGTGCTGGTCCTCGATCTCAGCCTGCCCGAGCGGAATGGCTTTGATATCCTGCTGACCCTGCGGGCGGAGAAGCCCGAACGTCCAATCCTGGTGTTGAGCATGCACGCCGAGGATCAATACGCCCTGCGCGTGCTCAAGGCCGGCGCCGCCGGATATCTGACGAAGGAGAGCGTGCCGGAGGAGCTGACGCGCGCGGTCTACAAAGTGGCCGGCGGGGGGCGCTACATCAGCCCAGCCTTGGCGGAGAAGCTTGCCTTTCAGGTGGGCGCGCCGACGGATCAACCCTTGCACGCGAGCCTCTCCGACCGTGAGTTTCAGGTGATGCGCCTGATCGCGGCCGGCCAGACGGTCACCCAGATCGCGGCCGACTTGGCGCTGAGCGTGAAGACGGTCAGCACATATCGGGCGCGCCTCCTGCAAAAGCTGAACCTACGCACCAACGCCGACCTGATCCACTATGCGATCCAGAATCATCTGATCGATGAGCCGGTTTTGTCCGCTGTCGGCCCCGTTTGTAGGACATCTGCCGACAACTGAACCGGCGCGCGGCTGACGCCGGAATCGGGCCGGGGCCGATAACGCCCGGGCGGATTAACCCTTATCCTCGCGGCAGGCTTGAAACCTGAAAGGCGAGGTGATGATGGACCGCTCCTACTCAGTGAACCCGGACATCGATCAGCTGCGCGGGCGCTTCATGGGCGAACTGCAGCAACTCTGCGGCGGCGCACTCGAGCAACTGAGGGTGCTGCCCGAGATGACGCGGCTGGCGCAGACACCGGCGCTGCGCCGCGCGTTGATTGACTATGGCGAAACGACCCGGCGGCAGGCCGAGCGGCTTACGTGTCTCTTGGCCGGGCTGGGTCAGCGCGCGCCCAGCCTCCCGCCGCCGGCCGGGGCATCGCGCGGCCCGGCCGGCCTGAGTGCCACCGTGGAGACGGACGCGGTGCTGATCGCGGCCGTGCGCGGCTGGGAACACCATGCCCTCACCCGCTGTTTGCTGGCCCTCAACTACGCCCAGATCCTGCGGGAGGCCTGGGCGGCTGACCTGCTGGAGACGACCCTACAGGAAGAATATGCGGCCGACGAAACCTTGGCGGCCCTGCCGGTCGCTGCACCCGGCGTTCGTCCGCCGGCCGGCGCCGCGGAGGCCGGATGACACCCACTCCGCGGGATCAACTCCCGCCCTCGGGACAGCCGTCGCTGCCGGCGGACCGGCTGCACGCCCAAATGGAGGCCGGCCAGCGCCGCGCCCTGCTGAAATTCTCGCAGTTGATCTGGCTGGGCTTTGGCCTGCTGGAAGGCCTGATCGGCTTGCGGGTTGTGCTGAAACTCATGGCCGCCAACCCGCAGGCTCCGTTCGCCCAATGGGTCTACGCAGCCACCCAGCCGTTTTTGGCGCCGTTTGTGGGCCTCACCCTGACGCCGGCCGCCGGCGGCGTGGTGCTGGAGGTGTATGCCCTCGTCGCGCTGCTGGCGTACGCACTGCTCTCGATCCTGGTTGAGCGTTTGATCTGGATCGTGTTCAGCCGGCCCCGCGTGTAGGCGTGGGCGGCGCTCAAGTCTATTAGGAGACGCTCATGCGCAATACGCGGAATCTCGGCACCCTGGCGCTGAGCCTGTGGCTCATCGCGACCGGCCTGGCCGCTTTTGTCCCGGCGCTGCACGGCCTGGGCCTGATGCTGTCCATCCTGGCCATCGCCGCCGGCGCCCTGATCCTGTTGGCGAAGTAGGCGTGGAGCCGAGCATGATCCCGGTGTCCGCCTCTCTCCCGGCCGCCGGCCGGCCGCCGGCTCTGAGCGCCCCCGCCCGGAACCTAGGCGAGGTGCTCACCGATCTCTTGCAGGAAAAATGCGGGTGTGAGCGGCCGCTGGCGGTGCGGGAGATCGACCGATTCCTGCGGGAATGGTCCCAGCGGCCGCAGCCCGGGTTCTGGGCGTCGCTCCTGCAGGGGTCCCGGCCGGCCGCGCCCCAGCTCGAGCGCCCCGCCGGGAACGAGCCGCCGCTGGTCCGCTTGTGCCAGCTGCTCGAGACCCAGCGCGGCCGGCGCCACGTGGTGGTCATGCAGGCTTATCCCGATCCGGACGCCATCGCTTCGGCGCTGGCGCACCAGCTCTTGAGCGCGCTGTATGAGATCGAGACGACCCTGCTGTACAGCGGCAAGATCAGCCATCAACAGAACACGGCGCTGGTCAGACTGCTGGGCCTCAAGCTGGTGCCCTACGACCCGGCGCTGAACCTGGGCGAGTACGCTGGCGCCGTCTTTGTCGACAACCAAGGCACCACCTGTGAAACCGTGGTGCGTGCCCTGGAGGCGGCCGGCGTGCCGGCCCTGATCGTCGTGGATCATCACGAGGCGCAGGAGCGCCTGAAGCCGGAGTTTAGCGATATCCGGCGCGTGGGCGCGACCGCCACTATCTACACGGACTATCTGGCCCACGGCCCGCTCACCCTTAACAAGATGCAGCGCGAACACACGGCGGTGGCCACGGCCCTGCTGCACGGCTTGATCACAGACACGGCCGGGTTTGTGCACGCGCACGCCGAGGACTTTGCGGCCGCCAGTTTTCTGAGCCAGTTCCGCGATGCCGAATTGCTGGACCGGGTACTGCATCAGGCGCGACCCAAGCCCGCGATGGACGTGATCCGGCGGGCGCTCGGCAATCGGCTGGTGGTGGAAGGCATCTCCATCGCCGGGATCGGTTACCTGCGGGCCGAGGATCGCGACGCCATCCCGCAGGCCGCGGACTTCTTGTTATCGGAAGAGAACGTCCACACGGCCATCGTCTACGGCCTCGTGACCAGCGCCGACCAGCGGGAGGCCGTGGTCGGCTCACTGCGCACCACCAAGCTGACGCTGGCCCCCGACGACTTTCTCAAAGAAGCGCTGGGCCGCACGGCGGAGGGCCGGGCCTATGGCGGGGGCAAGGCTTCGGCCGGCGGCTTTGAGATCCCGGTGGGTTTCCTGGCCGGCGAGCGCAACGAAGGCTATCGTGAGCTGAAGTGGCAGGTGTTTGACGCCCAGATCAAGCATCGGCTGCTGGCCAAGTTGGGTGTTGAGCCAGCCCATACCGCCTAGCCGCTGGCTCGGCTCAATTGTTCCAACACCTGCGGCAGCTGGTCGAACTCTTTGGATTTGTCAATGAAATAGGTGGCGCCGGCGTCCAGGCACAGCTGGCGGTACTGCGGAAACGCGAAGTTCGTCAATACGATCACCTGGGGCCGGTGCGCGGCGTGCCGCAGGGCCTCCAGCACATCCAGACCGTTGCCCTTCGGCATGCGCAGGTCAAGGATGACCACATCCGGCCGCTCGGCGCGGATCGCGTCGAGCGTGCTGGCCCCGTCGCTCGTCTGGCCGATGATCTCGAGCGTCCCCACACTCTCCAGCCAACGCGCCAGGCTCTGCCGCACCGCGCGCGAATCATCGGCGATCAGGACGCGCAACTTGTGGCCCGCGGCCGCGTTGGGGATGGTGCTCTCAGTCATTGTGCTCCCTATCGGCTGAGCCGACGACGGACGGTTAGCCTAACACTAACGAGTTGAGCCAGGCCCGGCTATCGGCGCCGGCCTGATCCATTTGTCAGCGGCCGGCGCGCACGGGCCTCAGACGTGTCCTACGTGCTTGGTGCGGGCGGCGCAGGCAATCCAGAGCCATTTGGCTTCCGCCGCGCCATCGAGTATCCGACGAATCTCATCGAACTAGAGGTGAGTCAGATGAAGGGCGCGCAAGAAACGCTGATGCAGGTTGTTAGCGATTGCTTGAGACGTTGGCAACGAGAGTCTTACAGGCCGCTTCCGCAACGCCGGCGGCAATCGGCCGATGCTGGCGTCAGCACCCGGCATGGCGCGTCCGCGGACGCTGATTTTGCAAGCAGGTCAGTTTCTTCTGCAAGGCGGCCCGTTTCGCGCCGCGCGCCTTTCGACACTAATAGCGCAAGATGCGCAGGATCACGTCCTGGCCCCGGTTGGCTTCTTTGAGCAACGTTGTGAGCCGCTCGAATTCAGCATGGCCTTGGGCGTGAACTCGCCCTCAATACCGGGTTGGTTTTCTTGGTCGAAACCCGCTTCGCGTCTGCGCGGATGACCGCCTCCTGTCAAATTGCACTCACTAATTCGGACTTACACCCCAGGCTTTTCACGCCGGCGAACCACCTCGGAACTGCCTCGAAT
>JAGOBN010000640.1 GCA_017999235.1 Anaerolineales bacterium
AGATGCTGGAGTCCATGATCAAGAACCCGGTCCCCACGCGGGCCGAGGTCTCGGATGTGGCCAACGCCATCTTCGACGGCACCGACGCCGTGATGCTCTCCGGCGAGACGGCCGCCGGCCTGTACCCGATTGAGGCCGTGAAGATGATGGCGGCCATCGCCGAGGAGGCGGAGGCCAATTCCGGCAAGTACAGCCGCTGGCGCGTCCCCACCGAAGTCACCTCCGATGACTCGGTGGCGCTGGCCCGCGCCGCGCGGGAGCTGGCCCATGACCGCGAGGTGCAGGCGATCGCCGTCTTCAGCCTGACCGGCCGCAACGGGCGCGTGCTCTCCAAGGCCCGGCCGCATGTGCCGGTGCTGGCCTTCACCCCGGACCCCAAGACCTATCTGCGGATGGCCATGTTGTGGGGGGTGGCCCCGTACCTGGTGCCGCACGCGGACAGCCTGGAGACCATGCTGGCGCATGTCGAGGCCGCCATGCTGCTGAACTCGCCGGTGCGGCCGGGGCATCAGGTGATCCTGATCGCGGGCCTGCCGCCCAACCGGCTGGTGCCGGCCAACTTCATCCTGCTGCACACCGTGGGACGGTCGTAAACGATGGACACGCCCGCCCCTCTGCCGGCCGCGCAGCTGCGCTGCACCCAGTGCGGCGCGGAACTGCACCCTGACGAAGGCCAGCTCTTCGTCACCTGCCCCAGCTGCCGCAGCGCCGTCTATATTGATAAAGCGCGCGTGGTCTTCCATTGGGCGCTGGCGCCGACGCTGGACGCCAACCAGGCGCGCGCCCGGCTGGCGCAATGGATGGCCGGCAACCAGACCGTCAAGGATCTGGATAAGAAGGCCCAGCTGGTGGGCCAGACGTTTGCGTACTTCCCGCTCTGGTTCTTCAAGCGCCGCGGCGCCGGCCACCGGGAGATTCTGGATTTGGAGCCGGCGGCGGCCACCTCGGTGACCGAGCTCAAATCCCTGGTACTGCCGGCCGGCGACCTGAAAAAGTACGACACCGCGCTGGATGCGGAGGCCGTGCCGCCCACCGTGCCGCTGCCCACGGCGCTGGGCTGGGTCACCCAGCGCGGCGTGCCGGCCGCCGAGATCCTGGAGACCGCGCTGGTCCATATCCCGGTCTACACGTTCAAATACGCCTTTCAGAACCAAACCTACACCGCGCTGGTGGAGGGCGCCACCGGCCGGGTGCTGGCCAACCTGTTCCCGGCCAAGGCCGAGGCGCCCTACCTGCTGGCCGGCTGTGTCACCGCCGCCGTCTTCCTGGGCCTGGCCTTGATCCCGGTTATCGCCGGCCTGGTCATGGACGACGGCGGCGGCTTCGCCATCGGCCTGGCCATCTGCGCCGGCCTGGGGGTGCTGGCCGCGCCGGTCTTGTTCGTGTTCGCGGCCTGGGTGGCCGCGAAGGTCTAAGCGAGGGCTATGAGCGAACAAAGAACCTTAACCGGCCTCAATTGCCCGCGCTGCGGCGGCACCGTCCCGATCCCGGAGGGGCAGGCCATCATCCAGTGCCCGTACTGTGACCTGCGCGCGCTGGTGCGCGGCGAGCGCGGCCAGCGGCGGTTCCAGGTGCCGTGCCGCGTCGACGCGGCCACGGCCACGCAAAAACTGGGCCAGTTTCTGTCCAGCAACATGGCCATCGCCTTCGACGCCCGCGCGCAGGCCCGGCTCAGCGAGCAATTCCTGGCCTACCTGCCGTTCTGGACCGCCTGGGCGCGCGTGCTGGGCTGGGTCTTCGGCAAGGAAAAGGTGGGCAGTGGCAAGAACGAGCGCTGGGAGCCGCGCGAGCGCAAAGTGACCGAGGACATGACCTGGACGGGCGCGGCCTGCGATGTGGGCGAGTTCGGCGTCCAGCGCATTGAGTTAACCAACCAGGAAGTAGCCGCCTTCGACGCCGACGTCCTGCACGCGGCCGGCCTGGTGTTTGAGCCGGTCTCCTCCGTCAGCGAGGCGCAGACCGCGGCGCGCAGTGAATTTGAAGGCCGGGTGCGCGCCAAATCCGGCGTGGACAACATCTCCCAAAGCATTATCCGCTTTGTTAATGAACGCTTCGGGGTGCTGTATTACCCGCTTTGGATTGCGCGGTATCTCTACCGCGGCCGCGCCTTCCAGGTGGTGGTGGACGGCTTTACGGGCCAGGTGCTGTACGGCAAGGCGCCCGGCAACACCTACTACCGCGCCGCCATGCTGGTGATCGGCATGGCCGTGGGCGCGTTTCTGACCGTGGACGTCACGGCCCTGGTCGGGGCCGGGATCATGACCTCCGACAGCGACAGCGACGCCTTTGGCTTCCTGCTGGTCGTCATCGCGGCCGGCCTGGCGATCATGGGCGCGGCCTATACCGCCTTCCGTTACGGCGAAGTGTACGAGTACCGCAAGGTCAAGCTCACCGGCCAGGAGATCGCCAAACGCTTCGGCGGCCCGCTGCTGGGCGAGATCCGCAAGCTGTTCAATTGAAGCCGGCGCCGACCATGGCCAACTCCATCAGCCTCGCTCCCCTGCTCTGCCCCAACTGCCGCACCGCCCTGCCGGCCCATGCGGATGAGAGCCTCTGGCGCTGCGCCGAGTGCGGCCAGGGCTGGCAGCTGGCCGAAGCCGAGCCCAGCGGGCTGGCGCCGCTCGCCATCCAGTTTGACGCGCGCCTGGACCCGCGTGTGCACGGCCGGCCGTTCTGGGTGGCCGAGGGCCGCGTAACCGTCAGCCGCGAGATGTACAGCGGCAACCAGACCCGCGCCGCGCAGGAGTTTTGGGCCGCGCCACGCCGCTTCTGTGTGCCGGCCTTTACCTGTCCGCTGGAAACGCTGGTGGAGCTGGGGATGGAGCTGATCACCCGGCCGCCGGACCTGCGGGCCGGGCCGCCCGCGCCCTTTACGGCCGTGACCCTGCCGCGCGCCGATGTGCGCGACATGGCCGAGTTTATCGTCGTCGGCCTGGAGGCCGGCCGCCGCGATCAATTGAAGCGCGTGGAGGTGAGCCTGACGCTGGGCGAGCCGGAGTTGTGGATCCTGCCCTAGCGCTCTTCAGGTCCGGGGCCGGCGGGCGCGCAGCCAGATGGTGAGATACAGCGCCAGGCCAAAGTTGAGATAGCTTAAACCGCGCACATCCAGGGCCGGACCCAAGCGCG
>JAGOBN010000641.1 GCA_017999235.1 Anaerolineales bacterium
GCCCTGCTCAATGCGCGGGGTTACTTCCGGCCGGACCGGGCGATACGCGCGCCGTATCCCCGCCGGGAGCCCGATCATCCGGCTCCCAGCTTTGATGACGCGTCGACGCGCCGCGTTCAAGCTATTTGAACGCTTCGGGGTGGAAGGCTTTCGCCATCAGTTCAATGCCGTCCGCAAAACGGATGCTTCCAAAGTAGATGTAGATGCCGGGGGTCTCGACAAACCGCTCGGCCTTGGCGGCCGGCGTCTCCGCAAAGGTCATGTACAGCCATGCCGTCCGGGTCGTGATGTAGGCTGGGTCGCCCCAGGTGTCCACCACAAAAATTTCTGGCTGGCGGGCGGCCACTTCTTCCAGGCTGACCTGTTCATAGTAGTTGGGCTTATCGGCAAAGACATTCACACCGCCGGCCAACTGGATCTGGTCATTCTGCAAACCCGCGCCGGCCGTGCCGATGGGACCCTCACCGCCGGCATCAAAGAAGGCCTTGGTGGGCGGCAGGCCGGCCACCCGTTTCTGGACAGCGGCGATTTTGGCCTTCAGGTCATCGACCAAAGCCTGAGCCCGGTCTGCCACGCCGAAGATGCGGCCGATGTTCAGGATATCGGTATACATATCCTCATACGTCACATGGCTCTCGGCCGTGCAGTTGTCGCTCAGCCCAAAGACCTGCACGCCCGCCTGGCTCAACTCATCCAGCGTCGGTGCGCCGGTGGCCGGGTCAAAGTCCCAGGCCAGGAAAGACGCCAGGATGAAATCTGGCTTGGCAGCCAGGATCGCCTCCTTGGAAGCCGCCTGCGGGGCAAGGACTGGCAGCTGGTTATACGCCTCGGCAATCTCGGCCGGCGGCGCAAACTGCTGGCCGTTTTGCGTGCCGATGATCTTGTCGCCCAGGCCCAGCTTGACCAAAAGTTCTGGAGGCGCCTGCCATGTCGTAAGCACGCGCTCTGGCGCTTTGTCGAACGTCAGCTTACGTCCGCAATTCTCGATCGTGACGGGATACGCCGCCATCGGCATGCTCGCCATCCCGTCGCCAAACGCTGCTTCCAGGGTTTGGGCGTTCTTGCGGAAAACCGTTAGCAGATCGAGATCATCACCCGGGAAGTTGATCAGGTCGATTTTCTTGGCACCAGTCGCCTCCACTACCGGCTGGCCGCCGCCCATGTGGTAATTCTCAAAGACCAGCGCCGGCTGGAGATCCACCAGCTTTTTTAGGTCGTCGGCCCCCATCGGCATCGGCCCATAGGTACCAGCCGAGGTTAGGCCGGCGAAGAACACCCACGGCGTCACAAACAACTGGTTGACGACCACTGGTTTCTGACCGCCAACCTGGGCTTGTACGGCCTGGGTCAAAGCCGCATATTCAGTATCGAAAGCCGCCAGGAAGGCCTGAGCCTGGGCGACGGTGCCGAATAGCTCGCCCAGCCGTGTGATCTCTTTATGAATCGCTTCGGGCGAGTTTTCGGTGTTGACCATGATCAATTTCTTACCGTCGCCGCCCACGGCGTCCTGCATCCGCTTAGCAAACCCCTCAAAGCCGGCATACAGCACATAGTCGGCGCCGCTGAGCGCCACCAAATCCGAAGGCTTCGGGTCGTAATCCGGCGGATGCTGGATATTGCTCGGCGCAATCACGGTGATGTCCGTGGCGCCGGCCGCCTTGGCGAAGGCGCCTACCCAACTCGTGGAGGCCACGATCTTCAGGATATGCGGCTGCGTGGCCGCTAGAGCGGCGGTCGGCTGCGGCGCTGCGTTGGGCGCCGCGCAGCCGGCGACCAACGCCAATAGCAGGCTACCGATTAGGCTCCGCGATAATGCAAAAAAACGGTTGGAAGACATTGAACAGGCTTTCCTATTGGATTGAGTGATTAAGAAAGTCAGATCCGGCTGGCGGACGCATAATCCGCCAGCCGGCGGGTTCAAACCACAGCTACGCTAACATCGATGTGTCTTGAAAAAGCGCCAGGAAGTCAGCCACCTTCGCGCAGATGACCTCCTGCACCTGGCCGGCCGCATACACCGTCACCCGGTTGATGTCTTCGCGGACCACGAGGACCGTGGCCGGCAGGCCCGCCAATGAGGCCAAGCTCGCCACCAGACTGTCCACATCGACCACGCCCGACCCGTTTACGACGATGACCTCCGGCCGGAAACCGACCACCATGAGCCACCAAACTTCCGGGTCGAGGTAGTCCGCTGTCAAAACTGACCCGGTCAACTCTTGCTGAAGCAGTAAACTGAGGCCGTGTTCAAAGCAGCCATCGCCTTTTAACACCAGCACCCGGTGTTTAGATTGAGAAAACATGGGAAACTCCATAAGTGAACGGGGCGTAAGTGTCTCGCGCCGCCTCTCACGCTGAGTGGAAACATCAGGCGCGCGCCAGGGCCGACCGCCGGCGCACTGGTCGTGGGGCCGTGTTCGCCCGCTGCAACATCACACGCAACTGATGGATGGTGACATCCTCGG
Source organism: Anaerolineales bacterium (assembly GCA_017999235.1). The sequence continues at coordinate 2,466 of JAGOBN010000641.1, forward strand.
TGCGCGCCGGCGGCGTGATCATCGGCAGCGGCGGCTGCGGGTCATACTCCAGCGCCAGTTGGATGGCCTGCGCCGTGGGCAAGTCGGTCAACTCTCGTGCCACGAACAACGCCATGTCCAGGCCGGCGGACACGCCAGCGGCCGTCACCAGTGACCCGTGCCGGACATAACGCTCAGGGACATACGTGGCGCCACTGGCCGCCAATTCATCCCGCGCGTTCCAGTGCGTGGTGGCGCGCGCGCCGCGCAGCAGGCCGGCCGCCCCCAGGATCAGGGCGCCGGTGCAGACCGAGGTGGTCCAGCGCGCGGTGGCCGCCGCTTGCCGCAGCCAGGCTAGCACCGACTCGCGCCGGCCGGCCGCGTAGCAGCCCGGGCCGCCCGGCACGACGATCACCTCCGGCGCCGGCAGATCGGCCAACGTGGTCTGGACGGGCACGCTTAAGATGCCCGTATCGTTCAGCACGCGGCCCGCCTTCTCAGCCACGAAGCTGACCCGCGCACGCTGCAGGCTACTGAACACCTCGGCCGGGCCGATGGCGTTCAGCGCCGTAAAGCCGGGATACAACAGGATCGCAATCTCCATGGGACTCTCCCTGGGAGGTCGGTTACGGCTTAGCCGAAGCCGGCGCCCCTTGCCATGGGTAGCTAGATTGAAGGA
>JAGOBN010000642.1 GCA_017999235.1 Anaerolineales bacterium
TGCTGGGATTTGTGATCGTGGATTTGCTCGGCGCGCTGTGGACGATCTGGGCCTTGCGCCGGGATGGGCCAACGCGGTCGCCTTGAGCGGCCGGCCCGCGGCGTTCCCATTTTCTTGAGGGAGGAAGCGATGCCTGCCAACCTGCTTGCCGACAAAGTTGCGGTCGTAACCGGCGGGGCCAGCGGCAACGGCCGGGCTATCGCCCTGGCCTTTGCCCGCGAGGGGGCCAAGGCGGTAGTGGTGGTGGACCTGCGCGCGGACCCGCGCGAAGGGGGCCGGTCGACCCACGAACTGATTGAAGCGGAGACCTCGACGAAATCTGTTTTTGTGAACTGCAACGTCACCAAGCCGGCGGAGGTGGAAGCGGCGGTGGCCGCGGCGGATGCCTTCGGCGGCGTGGACGTGATGGTCAACAACGCCGGCATTGCCATGGCCCCGGGCAGCTCCGGCGATCTGCTGACCGCGACCGAAGCGCAGTTTGATCTGATGATCGGCGTCAACGTCAAAGGCGTGTACTTCGGCTGTCAGGCGGCGGCCAAGCGCATGCTGCCGAAAGGCGGCGGCTCCATCATCATCATGTCCAGCGTCTCCGGGATCCAGGGCGACGGCGGCGACGCGATCTATAACACCACCAAAGGGGCGGTCCGCCTGATGACCTATGGTTTGGCAGCTGCCCTCGGCCCCAAGGGCATCCGCGTCAACGCCATCCATCCCGGCGTCATCGCGACGGCGATGACCACCATTGATGCTCCGATTGTGGGCGGGCCGATGGAGGCGATGATGTTGGGCATGATCCCGATGGGACGCTTCGGCCAGCCCAAAGAGATTGGCGACGCCGCGGTCTATCTGGCCAGCGATATGGCCAGCTACGTCAACGGGGCGTCGCTGATTGTCGATGGCGGTTGGAAGCGGGTCTGAGCCGTTGGGCGGAGACGCGCTGACATTGGCTTTTCATCCCGGGCGCGTGCGCGCCCCCATCCACGAGGAGATCATCATGGGCAAGTTGGACGGCAAGGTGGCAGTCATTACCGGGGCGGGTTCGGGCATGGGCCGGGCGATGGCGAATTTGTTCGCCAAAGAGGGCGCCAAGATCGTGGCCGGCGAGTGGAACGCCAAGACCCTGGATGAAGTGGTGGCCGAGGTGAAGGCGGCCGGCGGCGAGATTACGGGCGTGCAGGGCAACGTGGCTGTGCAGGCCGAGGCCGAAGGCCTGGTGGAGAAGGCCGTGGCCGCTTACGGCCGGCTAGACGTGCTGTGCAGCAACGCCGGCGTGATGGATGTCTTCGCGGGCGTGGGCGAAGTGACCGACGATATGTGGAAACGGGTGATGAGCATCAACGTGGACGCCGGGATGTACCTCTCGCGCAAGGCCGTCCCGATTATGATCGGACAGGGCGGCGGCTCGATCGTCTATACGGCTTCCATCGCCGGCCTGGGCGGCGGCGCGGCCGGCGCGGCCTACACCACCTCTAAACACGCCATTGTCGGCCTGATGCGCAGCACGGCCTGGATGTACGCGCTGAAGGGCATCCGCGCCAACGCCATCTGCCCCGGCGCGGTCGAGACCAACATCATGACCAGCGTGGACCCGACCAAGATTGACCCGACCGGCGCGGCCCGTATGCAGACCGGCCAGGCCCTGATCCCGGCCTTCCTGAAGGCCATCGATATCGCCCATGCGGCGCTGTTCCTGGCCTCGGACGAGTCGCGCTACCTCAACGGGCAGGCGATCGCCGTGGACGGCGGCTGGCGCGCCTACTAACCCCAACACGCGGCTGCTTAAACAAACCGCCCCGCGCGGCGTTCCGGCGGGACGGTTTCATTTAAGCGGCCGGGTCTTCAGGCCTCAGGCCGGCCGCTTCATCTCGAAGACCGGGCCGAGGGGCGCGTACTCGTCGCCGCCCAGCCGGGCGAGCGGTTTGAGGCGCGCCGCATCCACCAACCCATTCGGGCGCAGCAAACCTTCCTGCACATGAAAGCGCACGACCCGGCCCAGCACCAGGGTGTAATGCGTGTCCTGCACCGGCACGGTCTGGGTGGCTTTTACTTCCAGCGCGATCTTGGCTTCCGCCACGCGCGGCGCGCGCACCACCTGGCCCGGCGCCGGCGTCAGGCCGGCCACGGCGAACTCATCCACCTCATACCCATATTCGCCCGACGAGAGGTTCATGGCCTCCGCCAGGCTTTCGTCCACCAAATTGACCACGAACTCGCCCGTCTCTTGAATATTACGCAGGGAGTCCTTGACCTGCCCCTGCCGCTGGCCAATGGAGACCATGATCGTGGGCGGCTGGCCGCCAACACCGTTGAAGAACGAGAACGGGGCCAGGTTGCGGGAGCCGTCGCTGCCAATCGTGGAGACCCAGCCGATGGGGCGCGGGATGACCACACTGGTCAGCAGACGGTAGGCGTCACGCGGGTGGAGGGAGGCGGGATCTATGATGGGCATGGGGAATGGTTGATTGATGATTGGTTGATTGATGATTAGGGGATTGGGGCGACCTGGTCGAGGAGGCCGCGGATAAAGCGCAGTTCGTCGCGGTTGACGGTGTGGTCCAGATTGGGATAGAGCCGCAGCGTCACTTCGGCGCCGAGGGCGGGCAAGATCTGGGCGCTGCGTTCCACGCGGGCGCGCGGGATGTGCGGGTCCACGTCGCTGCAGCCTAAAAAGACCGGGGTGCCGGCCAGCGAGCCGGCGTAGTCGCGCGGCTGGTCGCCGTTCTCGATCAGCGCGCCGCTCAGGCCAAAGACGCCGGCGTAGCGGGCGGGATGACGGGCCGCGAATTCCAGCGCCAGGCACGCGCCTTGGGAAAAGCCGAGCAGAAAAATCCGCTCCCGGCCGAGGCCGGCCGCTTGCACCCGGGCCAGCACCTCGCCGACGCGGGCCAGGGCCGAGGTCAGCCACGGCTCGTTGCTGGCGGCCGGCATGATGAAGCGGTTGGGATACCAGGTGAGGCCGGCGGCCTGCGGGGCCAGATAAGCCAGATCTGGCCGGCCGAGCTCGGCGGCCAGGGACAGGATATCGCGCGCGTCGGCGCCGCGCCCATGCAGCAGGATCAGCGCGGCCGGGGCTTGGTCCACCGGCGCGCCGGCGGTCAGGATGGGTTGGGCGGCG
>JAGOBN010000643.1 GCA_017999235.1 Anaerolineales bacterium
GCTGCACGAGGCTGTTGAAGAGCCCGGTGAGGAGGATGACGAAGACCGCGAAGCTGGCGAGATGGGAAAACCGCTGCACGATCGGCATCACCAGCCCCAGCCGGCCAGCGCGCGGGGCCTGGGCGCGCCCCATAAGCCCTGGCAGCAAAAGCAGGCCGCCGGCCCAGGCCCCAGCGGCCAACAGGTGGACGTAGTCGCCGAGGATGGCCCATAAGCTGCCAGGCACCGCGGCGGCATGGCTGCTGACGGAATAGCTCAAGAGCGCTACGGCCGCCAGGAGCACCAGCGCCTCCCACTTCCGATGTTCGCCTCGGCCCGCCTGACTGAGTGCCAGGCCCAAGCCCCCGGCCGTCAGCGTGCCGGCCAACACCCAGCCCTCGCCGTGCAGGGCCGCTAACCCCAGCAACACGACCATGCCCGTCAGATAGGCCAGTACGCTCAGGAGCAGCCAGCGCCGACGCTCGGCCAAACCGGGTGGTTGTGGCAATCCAAGCGCCACCAGCAATCCCAGGCCGGTCAGCGCTTGCCGGCCCAGCGCCAACGCCGCCGGCCGGGTGCCCACGATCAAAGCCGGCCAGTGCGCGGCATCATCCAACTGAAACACCCGGAGCAGAGTAGGCATCCAATAGCCGGCGGCCACGGCTAAACCAGCGGCCCACAACCCTACCAGCGCCCGCTCGGTCGCGCCGGCCTCCAGCCGGCCAATCTCATTCGATTGGGTGCGGCCGCGGTCCAGCACCACCCGCTGGAACAATGGGATCCCGAGTAAAGCCAGGCTGCCCAGGAGCCCCAGCCAGCGCCCGATCACGGCTTCAGCGCCCGGAAGCTCACTTCCCGCAGCGGCCGTCACCCCTGCGCCGCCGGCCGGGCGCGTGCCATCCGGGTTAAGCACCGTGAATGGAAAGGAGCCTTGCCACGGATGTCCATCGGTCTGCGAGGCGTTGTGCCAGGCAACCGTGTAAATGCCGGGCGTCAGCGCACCGATCGGCACCGTCAGATGGGTGGGGTCGGCCGGGTCGATCAAAGCGACGCCTATTGCCATTTCCTGCCCGGTCGATGACAGCAACCGGGCGCCGCTGAGTTCGGGCTCCAACGGTTCTGAGAACCACAACTCGATCACGTCCGGCGCCTGGGCGAGTTCGGCATCGGCGGCGGGGAGCGAGCGCAGCAACAGCGCGTGGGCCAGCGCGGAACTGGCGGGGCTGAGACTGAGCGCCAGGATGAGCGCCAAGGCCAGCCCGCTCAGACGAATCCGACCCCGCGTCCGATCGCTCACCGGCGTGGTCTCCGCCGCTGCGCCAGGATGACCAAGCCGGCCAGGGGCGCCAACCCCACCCCGCACAGGCTAAAGCCGGGAGCCGGCGATGGAGGCGCGGGGGTCGCCGCCACCGTGGGTGTGGCTGGCGACAAGGGCGCGGGCGACGGGGTGACTGCGGCTTGCGGATCAACCGTGAACGTGAACTGGCCCTCATCCGTGTCGCCGTCCTCAGCCGACAGGGTGCGCCACTCAACGGTATAGACCCCGGGCGTCAGGCCGGCCGGCAAGACCACCCAAAGGTGGGTCCGGTCATCGTCATCAATTTGGGGCTCGCCGGCCGCGAGGATCTGCCCATCCGGTCCCCGGACCTGCAATCCGTTCTCGCCCTGCCGACGGAACAACTCTTGCGTGAACCAGACATCGATGCGCTCGGGCGGCGCGGCGAGGATGGCGTCCGCGCTCGGCTCAGAGCGTTGGTACTCCGCGTGAGCCTGGGCGGGCCCCACCGTGAGGAGCCCGCCCAGCCAAACCACCCACCCGAGCGCCAACACTTTAGTGATCGTCTGACGCCGTCCCCAGCCAGGCGTCGATCGCATGTGAGAACTCGTGTTGGGCATCATGAACCTCCTCAGACAGCCGCACAGCGTCCGCTACATTGTCGGCTTCCAGCGCCGCCGCAAACTCACCTAACACCGCGCCGAAAGCCAGACCCTGCTCTTGCAGGTCGGCCGGCCACGCGGTCTGCGCCAACACTTTGCGGACGCGCGTCACCTTCGACACGTAGGAGGCTTCAATCTTCTGGGTGTCGCTCAACACCGTCGCCAGATCATGGAAGCCGGCCGTGTCCATGAAATACTGCGCCACACTCACATTGAACGGTTCGGCCTCGCCGGCCGCCGGCCCTGCGTCACCCAGCCAGTGGTCGATCGCATGCGAGAGCTCGTGCTGGGCGTCGTGGACTGTTTCAGATAGCCGTACGGCGTCCGCCACATTGTCGGCTTCCAGCGCCGCCGCAAACTCAGCCAGCGTCGCGCCGAAAGCCAGACCCTGCTCCTGCAGGTCGGCCGGCCACGCGGTCTGCGCCAGCACCTTGCTGACCCGGGTCACCTTGGACAGGTAAGAGACTTCAATCTTCTGGGTGTCGCTCAGCACCGTCGCCAGGTCATGGAAGCCGGCCGTGTCCATGAAATACTGCGCTACGCTCACATTGAACGGCGCCGCCTCGCCCGCCGCCGGATGCGCATGGGTCTCAGCCATTGCGGTTGCGGTTGGAGCTTCGGTCGGCAGCGCCGTAGATGTCGGCGCCGGCTCAGTCGGCGCCTGGGTTGGCACCTGAGTCGGCGCTATGGCAGTGGAGGCGGCAGTGGTGGGGGCCGCCGGCGCCATAGTCGGGGTGGCGGCCGTGCACGCGGCCAAGAAAGCCAGCGCGGCCAAAGCAATACTGGTCACAATGAGCAACCTGCGCATGATGATACTCCTGGGCAGCTCGTTGACTGCCCGGTATTGTGGATGAAAGTTCGCGAAATGCACAGACCAACTGACGCCGACACCTGGCCGGCGGATTCGCCGGCCCGCCGCGTCCGAGCATCGAAGCGTCGTCCGGATTGCTAAATTGGGGCGCTAAGCGGAGGCGAAATGGCGTGGCGGCGGCGCCATGAGGACGGGCCGCCAATCGGCTCTGGTCAGCCCTGCCTGGGGGATGGAAACCTTCAAACCAAGGGCGGCCAACAACGCCAACAGGATTGCGGCGGTCACCATCACCTGCGGCACAACCGGAGGGGTCGTTGTGACAAAGAATTCCCGGTTCTGGCTATGGTTGTGTTGGTGGGGGCTGGCCTCGGCCGTCTGAGCCGC
>JAGOBN010000644.1 GCA_017999235.1 Anaerolineales bacterium
ACTCCCAGTTGGCGTGCACGTCGGCGACCAGCAGCAGGCGCATGGGCTGGCCCTTGCTGGCGGCCGGTGCGGGCGCGGGCGCCGCGGTACCCGGCGCCGCCGTGCCCGGCGCGCGCAGCCCCGCTTCTTTCACCAGCCGCGGGACGATGGACTCCCAGCCGACGGCCATGATGTGCAGGCCGTGGACGCCGGGCAGGCGTTTGACCTTGTCCATGATCTCCAGAATGATCTGCACGCCCTCTTCCTTGGCGTCGGCGGCTTTATCCATGCGCTCGATGAGCGCCGGCGGCACCTTGACGCCCGGCACCTCGGCCATGATGCGCGCGGCCTTGGCGGAGCGGATGGGCGTCACGCCGGCCAGGACGTGGACGCGGTTGAGCACCCCGCGCTGGTCCAGCGCCGCCAGCCAGCGCTCGAAGCCTTCCACATCATAGACCAGGTTGGTCTGGAAGAACTGGGCGCCGGCGTTGACCTTCTTCTCCTCGCGCATGGCTTGGATGCGGGTGTTGGCGGCGTAGGGCGAGCCGGCCGCGCCCAGGAAGAGCGGCGGCGCGCTTTTGAGCTCGCGCGCGTCCAGGAAGTGGCCCTCGTCGCGCATGCGCCGGAAAAGCCACAGCAGCTGGATCGAGTCGAGGTCCCAGATGTCCATGCGGCCGTGCGGCGCCGGCCCGGTGCGCGGGTGGTCGCCGGTTAGGCATAACACATTGCGGATGCCGAGCGCCGTGGCGCCCAGGATGGTGCTCTGCGCGCCCATGCGCGTGCGCTCGCGGGCCGCCATCTGCATTACGGGCTCCACGCCCTGCTGGACGGCGATGGCCGAGCAGACTAGCGACGACATGCGCGGGGTGGCCGAGGGATTGTCCGTGAAGTTCACGGCGTCCACATGCGGTTTGAGCATCTCCAGCTTCTTGAGCAGATCCTCGGAGGAGCCGGCCAGCGGCGGCGCGATCTCGGCCGTCACCACGAACTCGCCGGCCGTCAGCTTGCGCTCCAGATTTGAGACCGGTGCGTGCGGGGCCGGCGGATGCGGCAGGGCATCGCCCTTCCACCAGTCCGGCTGACGGATTTCATAGAAGAACTTGTCGAAGGCCGCGTCGCGTTCAGCTTTCGGCAGTTTCAGCCCTTCCAAAGTCGCCTTGAGGCCGCCCGCCGCGCGCCAGTGGCGATAGACGTCCATCCAGGAGTCGGTGCCGACTTTGGCCCAATCCAGCGGCGGCAGGACTTCCATCAGCTTCTCTTCCCGCCCCAGCTTCTCGGCGCGCTCGTAGATCTTGTACCAGATGCACGGGCGCGTGGTATCCACGTAGCAATGCTCGGCCGTGGAGCCGCCGCACGGGCCATTCCGCAGACCCTTAGGGCATTCCATCGGGCAGATGAAGGCGGTCTCCTGCAGGAGACAGTTGCCGCACATGCGGCAGCCCCACAGCGGCCCCTTGACGGCTAATTCGATGGTTTCAATGACGCGGTCCACGAACGGTTCGTCGTGGAAGGGCAGGTAGGCGGGCTGCCAGCGTCGGCCGGGGGTGAAGAGGGGCATGGGACGTCTCCAATCTAAGCGAACAAAATAGGGCGAACGTTACCAGAGCTGGGCCGCCACTGGATGATCGGCTCGGGCGGAGAGAGCGATAGCGTCTTGCGCGCAGGCGGCGCGGCACACCCCGCAGCCATAACACTGCCGCGGGTCGATCTCGATCTTGTGGTGGACGGCCGAGAAGCGGATGGCGCCGAATTGACACTGGCGCATGCACATCCGGCAGCCGGTGCAGCGGTCCGGGTCCACCTGGGCCACAAACTCGGCCCGGAAGAAGAGCTGGAAGTAGCCGCGCGCATGGCAGACGCGATAGGCGATGCAGTCCTGATCGCAGTTGCACAGCGCGCCGATGTACGGCGTCTTGAAGGTCCAGACGGAGTGGACCAGCCCTTCCTGATCCAGCCCGCGCACCGCCGCAATGGCCTCGTCCGCCGTCAGATATTCCAGGCTGAAGGAGTCGTCCAGCACCTCGGCCAGGCGCGGATCGCCCGTGAGCGCGTAACAATAGCGGGCGTTTTGGTCGCCGGTGGTTACGCGCCGGCAGACGCACGGCAGGCGCACGATGCCGTCCACCTGTTTGAGAATCTGCTCGACCTCCTCCAGCGGCACCACCTGGCCGAAGTGATCCTGCTGCAGCTGGTGCTTGAGCCACGGTTTGGCCGGCCCATGCAGGGGCGTGCGGGAGAGCCGGTCGAGCAGCGCCAGCCGCCCCGGCATGCTCTGCTCAAACTCGTTGGCAAAATGGCCCAGGTACTCCAGCCGGCCGGCCTGGTCGCGCAGCTCGCGGGAGTAATTCTGCATGGCCAGGTACCACTTCTTGCCATCCCCGTGTTGGACGCAGAATTCACACATTTGCCGCCTCCATTAGGGCCGCAGCCCAGGCAGGGTCACGGCCGGGGGGGCGCCACCGTGCGCGCCGGCGGCGCCGGGATCTTGTCGTTGGCGTGAAAGGCCGTGCTGAGCGGGACTTCCTTGGGCTGCGGCTTGCGGGCGCGCAGGCCCAGGGCCTCGGCCGCCAGGGTGCGTTTCAGCAGCTGGATGCCCAGGGCCGGGTCCACGCCTTTCGGACAGGCGTCGGTGCAGGCGCCGGCCAGGTGGCATTGGAACGGCCCATGCAGGGCGTCCAGGGCGTCCAAGCGCTCCGCCAAGCCGGTGTCCCGGCTGTCCACGCAATAGCGAAACGCCTGCGCCATCGGCTGCGGGCCGAGGAAGTGCGGATCGGTGGCCATGGTGGGGCAGGCCGCCATGCACAGCCCGCACTTGATGCAGATCGAGAACTGGCCGAACTCCTCGCGCTGCTCCGGGCTTTGCAGGTATTCGCCCTGCGGCGCGCGGTCGTTGGCGGCGTTGATCAGGTACGGCTTAACGGCCTGATGCTTCTCGAATAACGGGCTCAGATCCGGCACCAGGTCTTTGACATTCGGGTAGTTGGGCAGCGGAGCCACTTCCACCACGTCGGCTGCGAGGTGCAGCACCTGGGTCTGGCAGGCCAGGCGCGGCAGACCGTTGATGTACATGCCGCACGAGCCGCAAATGCCCATGCGGCAGGAGGAGCGCCAGGCCAGGGTGGGGTCTTGCTC
>JAGOBN010000054.1 GCA_017999235.1 Anaerolineales bacterium
ATGGCAGTGTCAGTAATGCCTGCCTTCTCCCGGTAATGCACCACCGCCACCACAAAAGCGATGTCGCCTTCGTCATACTTGGCCGGATACCCGTTATCAACGCATTTCACATAACCACGCTCGACGGCCCAGTGATGGACGCGATGACGAGGAACGTCGTATTTCTTCGCGGCTTCGCTTAGCGTGATCCCAACGCCAACTAGGTGCGTGAATTGCTCCCGAGAGGGGCGGTCATCCGCGGAACTCATTTCCTGGGTGGAGGGAGATGCGGCAGTGGGCGCCGCCACTGCCTGGCTATCCATCCCATTTATTGTACTCGCCTTTAGGGCTTGCTTCAGCTTGCGCTTAGGCACCCCAAGAGTCTTGGCCAAGTTGTCGAGAGAATTGATGGCGACAACAAGCTCCGCTGCCATAACTCGCGCTCCTTTCAGTCCACGCCAAACTTCGCTGGGCGGATGGCCCGGCGTGGTACGATTGAAAGAGCGGGCGACGGGATTCGAACCCGTGATATCTTGCTTGGAAGGCAAGCGTTCTACCACTGAACTACGCCCGCAGAGGGGCGTATTATAACCGCCCCCGGCCGGCCGTGGATTTAGTAATCTCCGCCAATCATGCTATAGTCCCCCCATGCCCAAGCAGATCGAAAAAATCCTAGTCGCGGAGAGCGAGCCGGAAGTGTTGGACTTGGTCGCCCAGCAGGTGCTGGTGCCGCTGGGCTACCCGGTGGCCACGGCTGCCACCGGCCCGCAGGCGCTGCAGGCCGCCCTCAAATTCCAGCCCGATATCATCATCGCGGCCCTGGATCTGCCGGGCCTCTCCGGCTTCGATCTGCTGACCGCGCTGCGGAGCCAGAAATCCCAAAGCCTGGTGATTATCCTCGGGCCGAAAAGCACGGACAGCCACATGCTGCAGGCCTTCCGCCTGGGCGCCAAGGATTTCCTCAATAAGCCGGTGCGGGAAGCCGAACTGGTGACGGCGCTGGACCGCGCCCTGGCGGAACTGCGTCTGCGCCGGGATCGCGAGCAGCTGGCCCTCAAATTGACGGCCGCCAATCAGCAATTGGAAAAACGCCTCAAGGAGCTGACCACGCTCTACGGGATCGGCAAGGCGGTGACGGCCATCACCGATCTCAGCCAGCTCTTTGGCCGGCTGCTGGAAGGCGCGTTGCTGGTCACCGAAAGCGATATCGCCTGGCTGTTTCAGGCGGACGAGAGCGCCGGCGGCAAGCTCCTGCTGCGCGCCACCAAGAACTTCCCGCCGCTGGCCGGCCTCAAGCTTAACCAGCCCTGGGACGACGGTTTGGCCAGCTTGCTCGTCCTCTCAGGCGAGGGCATCCATCTGGCCGGCGAACCCCTGGCCAAGATGGCGGCCGGCCAGATCGTCAAAGCCGCCGCCGCCGTGCCGATCAAAGCCAAAGACCGGGTGATGGGCGTCATCGTGGTGGGTAATAAATCCGGCCGCCCCTTCGCGGACCGCGATCAATCCATGCTCTCCGCCGTGGCCGATTACGCCTCCGTGGCGCTGGTCAACGCCCGGCTGTTTCAGGAGCTGGAAGCCCGCGCCCGCGGCCTGCAGAAAGCCTACGATGAGCTGGCGCGCCAGGGCGGTTTGCCGACCGAGGCCGCCGCCAAGCTCAAAGACCTTGCCAACCGCCTGGCGCCGGTGGCGGTCAGCCTGGATGCCGTCCTGCGCGGCGAAGTCGGGCCTGTAAATACCAAGCAGGCCGAAGCGCTGCGGTTGATCATGGACCGCTTGGAAACCGCGCGCCGGACGGCTGAGACCCTCGCAGGGCCGCCGCGCTAGCTCGCCCTCATGCCGGCGGAAACTATCCTGGTCGTCGACGATGCGCGCGCGATCCGCGATTTCCTGGCGGAAGTCGTGCTGCGGCCGAGCGGCTACACCGTGCTGCTGGCCGAAAACGGCGCGGAAGCCCTGGAGACGGCCGCCCGCGCGCATCCCCACCTGATCATCAGCGATATAAAGATGCCGGGCGTCACCGGCCTGGACCTGGCGCGCGCGGTCCAGCACGAGTGGCCGGATCTGCCGGTGATCCTCATCACGGCCGAAGGCTCGGAGGAGATCGCCCAGCAGGCCCTGCGCGCCGGCGTGGTGGATTATTTCGTCAAACCCTTTGATCCCGATGAGCTGCTCCAGACGGTGCGGCGCGCGCTGGCCCGCCAGTCCGAGGCGGCGGAAGCCGCACAAGCGCGGCGGCTGCCCGCGCTCCTGGAAGCGGTGGCGGACGGCGTGGCGGTGATGGATTCCAGCCAGCGCCTGATCCTGCTCAACCAGGCGGGCCGCGCCCTCTTGGGGATGGAGCGGGTGGACGTGGCCGGCCGGCCGTTGGCCGAGGTGGCGCCGCCGGCCGAGCTGCTGGACCTGTTGAACAGCGGCCGGCGGACGGGCGAGATCCGGCTGGCGGATGGCCGCGTGGTGAGCGTGGTCGCCACGCCCCTTGGCGGCGCCGGCCGGCTGGTGCTTTTGCAGGCGGCGGCCCCCGCCGCTACGGATTCACACTAAACCGCAGCGGCGCGCTGGTCACGGTCTCCCCCCCGGTCAACTGCGCGCGCGCTTCGAGCACATACTCCCCCGGCGTCAGCGTCCACCACACTTCAAACGGGTCGGCCGTCGCCGACCCCGCCGCGCTCCCATTGAGAAAGAACGTCACCGTTTGCAGCGGCTGCGGCGCAGCCACGCGGAACGGGATGCGCTGGCTGGTCCGCGGCAGATGCGGGGCAATCTGGAAAACTGTCTGCGGATCGGGCGCGGTCAGGCGCAGCGCCGGCCCGGTCTTCTCGGTCAGGGAGGCCGGCGGCTGCGGAATGCCGTTCTGCGCGGCCCATTCCCGGGCCTGGGGCGGCAGGATCATAAACACCCGGTTGACCACCTCGGCCGGCGGTGTGGCGCTGTCCGCCAGCTGGCCGGTGCGCGCATCTAACGCCACCGCTTGATACAGCGTGTCGAATTGGGTGGGCGTGGTCCCGGCCAGGAACCATTCGGGGCGTGTGCGCGGGCAGAGCGGCGTGGGCCGCAGGCCGGACGGCACACATACTTCCGCCTGCGTCAGCCCGGCCGGCGGCGTAAAAACGCCGGCGGGTTTGCCGGCCAGAGCCGCGCGCATAAAGTCATGCCAGATCGGGCCGGCGCCGGCCACGCCGCCCAAATTGATCATCGGCGTATTATCGGCATTGCCCACCCAGACCCCGGTCACCAGCTCCGGCGTGTAGCCCACCGTCCAATTGTCGCGGTAGTCCGTGGTCGTGCCGGTCTTCACCGCCGCCGGCCGGCCGATCTGCAGAACGCTGTTAAACCCGAAGGTGGCCGCGCGCGCGTTGTTGTCCGCCAGGATGTCCGTGATCAAGAAGGCCACGCGCTCATCCAGCACCGGCTCGCCGGCGCTGGGCCGCCAGCTTTCGATCAGGCCGCCCTGCGCGTCGCGCGCCTCCAGGATCACGGCCGGCGTCACGCGCCGGCCCGCGTTGGCGAAGGTTCCGAACGCGCTGGTGAGGTCGAGCAGCCGGACTTCCCCGCCGCCCAGCGTGAGTGACAGGCCAAAGCGGTCCGCGTCAGAGAGGGTATCCAGGCCCAGCCGGCCGGCCAGCCGCAGCAGCGTCGGCAGACCGATGTGCTCGAGCGTCAGCACCGCCGGCAGGTTCAGGCTGCCGGCCAGCGCGTCGCGCGCCAGGACCGGCCCGTGGAAGGCGCGGTCGTAGTTCATCGGCACATACGAGAAGCCCTCGCGGGTGACGAAGGCCGTGCGGACATCCAGGAGCATGGTGGCCGGCGTCCACGGGCAGGCGCCGGCCGCGCCGGCCGCGCAGAGCTCGGGCGAGAAGGCCGCCGCGTACGTCAGCGGCTTGATGGCGCTGCCGGGTTGGCGCGGCGCCACCGCCATGTTGATGGCGCCGGAGATGGCGGCGTCAAAGTAATCGGGCGAGCCCACCAGCGCCAGCACCTGCCCCGTGCGCGGGTCCAGCGCCACCAGCGCCGCATCGGTGGCGTGGTGGTCCGGACCGGACGTGTCCTCCGCCAGCTGGGCCAGCCGGCGCTGGATAATCTGCTCGGCCGCGTGGGTCAGGTCCAGATCCAGCGTGGTGGTGACCACCAGGCCGGCGTTCAAGACCTCCGGCCCGTAGCGCTGCTCCAGTAGATTCCAGATATAGAAAGCGAAGTGCGGGGCTTCCACCGCAAAGGGGTTAGACGCGAACTGGAGCGGCTCGGCCTTCGCCAGGCGCGCCGCCTCGGCCGTCAGATAACCCTGCTTCACCAGCAGATCCAGGACCACGGCTTGGCGGGCGCGGGCCGCGTCCGGGTCCAGCAGGGGATCGTACAGCGACGGCGCCTGCGGCAGGCCCGCGATCAAGGCCGCCTCGGCCAAATCCAAAGCGCGCGCCGATTTGCCAAAGAAGGCCTGCGCCGCGGCCTCCACCCCGTAAGCCAGGTGGCCGTAATAGGTCTGGTTGAGATACAGCTCCAGGATCTCGGCCTTGGAGTACGCCTGCGTCAAGCGCCAGGCCAGGAGACTCTCGCGCAGTTTGCGCGGCAGCGTGCGCTCGGCGCGCTCCTGCGGATCGAGCAGCATGTTGCGCGCCACTTGCTGGGTGAGGGTGCTGCCGCCGGCCAGCACCTCCCCGCCGGTCAGGTTGATCCACAGCGCGCGCAGGATGCCCCACGGGTCCACGCCGGGGTTGGTGTAGAACGAGGCGTCCTCGGTGGCGATGGTGGCTTGCTGCAGGGCCAGCGGGATTTGCGCCAGCGGCAAGGTGGTGTGCCGGCGGCCGGCGGGGTCGGAAATTTCATAGAGCAGCCGGCCGTCGCGGGCCAGCAGTTTGGTGGACGGGACCGTGCGGGCCGCGGTGAGCGCGTCCAGCGATGGCAAATCCACCACCAGCCACTGCCAGAGCGCGGCGGCCGCGCCCAGGCCGGCGATCAGGATTGCGAGCAGCCATCTCCGCCAATGCTTAAACATAGTGCAGCGCCCACAAGACGCCGGAGCCGGCGGCGGGGTTCCGCGGCCGCCCAGCGGCTGAGGCTGGTTCGGGCATGCGGGACAGTATAATCGAGCCCTGTGGATGCCTTAATAACGGGCGCGCGCGCGCTCCTCAATCTCGACCTCACGCCGGCCCAGGTGGCCGCGTTTCAGACCTACGCGGATGAACTGCGGAGCTGGAACGAGAAGTTTAACCTGACCGCCATCACCGACCCGCAGGGCATTCAGGTGAAGCACTTTCTGGACTCGCTCTCGCTGCTGCGCGTCCTGCCCAGCAGCGGCGCGCGGCTCAGCCTGATCGACGTCGGCACCGGGGCCGGCTTTCCGGGCCTGCCGCTCAAGCTGGTCTGGCCGGCGCTGCAATTGACCTTGGTGGAAGCCACCGGCAAGAAAGCTAAATTCTGCGAACATATCGCGGCCACCCTGCGCCTGTCCGGCGTGACGGTGATCCACGCGCGCGCGGAGGAGCTCGGCCAGCAGCGCCCGCAACGCGAGCGCTACGATTGGGCGGTGGCGCGCGCTGTGGCCGAGATGCCGGTGCTGGCGGAGTATCTGCTGCCGCTGGTCAAGCGCGGCGGCCACGTCATCGCGCAAAAGGGCAAGGACGCGCCGGCCGAGACCTACGCGGCGGCGCCCGCCATTCAGAAATTGGGCGGCGAGCTGGAACTCATCAATGAAGTGGAACTGCCGGGCGTGGTCGAGCCGCGTTATCTGGTGGTGCTCAAAAAGACGGCGGCCACGCCGCCCCAATACCCGCGCCGGCCGGGGCAGCCCAGCAAAGAACCCCTGAAATAAAAACTTCCCGCCGGCGCCGGCGGGAAGTTGGCTTTAAAAGGATTGGCCAGTGAGTTTAGCTGGGGAAGGTGCTAACCGCTCACTGGCCGGGGAGGAGACTTCACACCCACACTATAAGACGAGTTATTTACTCCGAACGGTAAGCGTTGGGCAGGAACAGTGGGATATGACCAACGGAATGTTTACCGGTTGTTAACCTGCCAGCGCCGCGCGCACGCGGTCCGGTTTCATGGGCAGCCGGCGCAGACGCGCGCCGGTGGCGGCAAAGATAGCATTGCCCACCGCCGGCGCTACCGGCCCAATCGGCGGCTCCCCGATTCCATAAGGTCCTTCCATCTTGTTGTCGACCAGCTCCGTAAAAACACGGGGAGCTTGGCGGATCGTGAGCACCGGGTAATCACCAAAATTGGTGGCGTTGACGCGCCCGTCCAGCAGCGTGGCTTCCTCAATCAGGGCCGATGAAACGCCCCACATGACGTTGCCTTCCACTTGCGCGGTCACACTATCCGGGTTGATCACCAGTCCGCAATCCAGGGCGCAGTAGATGCTGTCCACACGCACCTCGCCGGTGGCGGTATTCACAGCCACCTCAGCCACTTGCGCCACCACGGTTTGCACGTCTTCACAGACCGCCACCCCGCGGCCGGCCCGCCAGCCGTCCGCCGGCGCCGCCAGCGGCGTGCCCCACTGGGCCATTTGCGCCACCCGTTCCAGGACCCGCCGCATCCGCCGGCCCAACGCGTCGGTTTCCAAATGATCCAGCCGGAATTGCACCGGGTCCGCGCCGGCCGCGTGCGCGGCTTCATCCATAAACGTCTCGACGGCGAAGGCATTGGGCAGCAGCCCCAGCCCGCGCCAGAACCCAGTCTTGACGGGCGTCTCACGCAGCCAGGCGGTGGTGCGATGGCTGGGGAAGGCATAATGCCGGGGGATGGCGCCGCGCACCGCGCCAAAATCCCAATTCAGGATGGGCTTCAGGAATGAAGGCAGGATGCCCAGAAAGACCAGCCCACTGGCTTGCTGGTTCTCCCAACCCGTGATGCGGCCCTCGGGTGAGAGCGCGGCGCGCAGGCGCGCGGCCATTGGCGGGCGCAGATAGCCATGCTGCAATTCCTCGGCGCGGTCCCAGTGGACGCGCACCGGCACGCCGGCCGCCCGGCTGAGGCGCGCCGCCTCCAGCGCGGCATCGGCCGCTGTTTTGCGCCCGAAGCCGCCGCCCAAATAGAGCGGATGCACCACCACGTTTTTAGCGTCCACGCCCGTGGCGCGCGCCACGCTGCTCACCAGGCTGGAAGCGCCCTGGGTGGACGTCCAAACGTCGGCGCGCCAGACGCCGGCCTCCTGGCGCACGTGCGCCAGCGCCGACATCGGCTCCAGCATCATGTGCGCGGCGAAGGGCGTCTGATATTCCCCTTCAACCACGGTTCCCGTCCGCAGCGCCGCCGCGACGTCGCCGGCCTCACGCAGGAGCTGGCCGCCGGCGCCGCCCGGCGCCAGGCTGGCTTCCACATCTGCCTGCTGATCCAGGCGGGGCTTCTCGTTCCACTGCGCGTTCAGCTGCAGTTGCTGCAAGCCGTAGCCGGCGGCTTCCGCTGTCTCCGCCACCACGCCCACAAAGTCGTCGTCTTGAACCACCTGGATCACGCCGGGCGCTTGCCGCGCCGGCTCCACATTCACACTGCTCAACGTGGCGCCGAAGGTGGGCGGCTTAAGCACCTTGCCGAACTTCATCCCCGGCAGGCGCGCGTCAAAACCGTATTGGGCTGCGCCGGTGACCTTGCCGGGCAGGTCCACGCGCGGGGCCGGCGTCCCGACCAGCGTGTATTCACTGACGGGCTTCAAGGGCGGGAGGCTTTTATCACCCAGGACTTTAATAATCTGCCGGCCGCCGATCAGGGTGCCGTAGGTGTGCTCGGTGGGCTGGCCGTTGACGGCAATCACGCCGGCCGTGATGGTCAGCGCGCCGGCCTCTACCCCCAGGGCTTGGGCGGCCTCAGCCAGGAGCATGGCGCGGGCATACGCGGCGGCCAGGCGCAGGGCCGGATAAACGCTGGAAACGCTGTTGCTGCCGTTCGTGCCGCGCGCATCGGCCGGCAGGCGCGCGGTGTCGCTCAGCACGATCTCCACCTGATCCAGCGGCAGATACAACTCATCCGCCGCGATCTGCTGGAAGGCGGTGTGCACGCCCTGGCCCATCTCGGCCTTGGGCATGTAGACGCGCACCTGGCCGGCCGGCGTAATCTCCAGCCAGCTGTTCGGCTCGGCGTCCACGGGGCTCGTGAATTGATCAAAATTCTCAATCAGGTAGCGGCGGCCGGTGGTGAAGCCCACGTACAGGCCGGCGGCGGCCGCCACCCCCACGCCGGAGAGAATGAGGAAGCCGCGCCGGCTGAGCCGTTTTTTCGTCTTGGCTTGCGTGGTCATGGTCGGCTCCTTAAGCGGCTTGGGCGCGGGCCAGTTCGGCGGCCCGCCGCACGGCTTGTTTGATGCGGTGATAGGTCCCGCACCGGCACAGGTTTTTTTCCAGCGCCGCCAGGAGGTCTTCATCGCTCGGGTTGGGGTTGGCGTTGACGAAGGCGGCCGCGGTCATGATCTGGCCGCTCATGCACCAGCCGCATTGCGGCACTTGAACCTCCAGAAAGGCTTGCTGCACGGGGTGCAAGTCCGCGGCCGGGTAGGTGTCCGCCAGGCCTTCGATGGTGGTGAGGGCTTGGCCGGCCGCCTCGGCCGCCGGCGTCTGGCAGCTGCGCGTGGGGACGCCGTCCAGCCACACGGTGCATGAGCCGCAGAAGCCGCCGCCGCAGCCCAGCCGCGTGCCGGTCAGGCCGAGCTGGTCGCGCAGGACGTAGATCAGCAGGCGGTTTTCCAGCGGGCCAGCTTCCACAGTCTGGCCGTTGACGAGCAATTCCATGTGAACCTCGCAGGGGGTGATGTGAGCGTAATTCTATCGTCGCCCGGCAAAAAAAGCGCCGGCGGGTGAGGCCGGCGCTTGGGGGTGAGCCAGGATTAACCGCGCAAGGTGGCGCCCAGCAGATCCTGCAGCCGTTTGACGATCCGGCCGCGCAGTTTGGCGACCTCGCCGTCGGTGAGGGTGCGGTCCGGCGCCTGGTAAGTCAGGCTGAAGGCCAGGCTCTTCTGGCCGGCGCCCACCTGCTCGCCGCGGTAGACGTCGAAGAGCGTGATGGCGCTGACCAGCGCCCCGCCCACCTGGGCGATGACGGCCCGCACCTGCTCGGCCGGCGTCTCATCCGGCACGATCACGGCCAGGTCTTCTTTAACGGGCGGGAACTCCGGCACGGCCGCCACCGGGAAGCGCTCGTCCACTTGGCCCAGCAGCAGTTCCAGGTCCAGCTCGGCGGCCAGCACCGGCTGATCCGGGAAGTTGAACTGCTCGCGCACGCGCGGGTGGAGTTCGCCCAGCCAGCCGGCCGGCTGGCCGGCCACCCGCAGCTGCGCGGTGCGGCCCGGCAAGAACGAGGGATGGGCTTCGGGCGCGTATGTGACGTCCGCGATATGCAGGCCGGCGGTCAGCGCCTCGACCACGCCCTTGAGGTCGAAGAAATCCAGCGGCGCGGGATCCCCCGCGTGCCAGCTCAGCGGCGCGCGCGCGCCGGTCAGCACAATGGCCACCCGGCGCGGCTCGGCCGGCAGCGGGCCGGCGGCGGGCAGGAAGGCCTGGCCCACTTCGAACAGCGCCACCCGGCCGCGCAGGCGTGCGTTGGGGGCGGCCACTTCCAGGACGCTGGCCAGCACGGAATGGCGCATGGCCACGCGCTCCGGCGTGATGGGGTTGAGGAGGGTCACATAGGCCTGGTCATCGGCCGGCGCCTCGGGCGGCAGCAGCCGGCGCTCTTTTTCCGGCGTGGTCAGGTTGTAGGTCTGCACCTCCTGCAGGGCCGCGCCGCTGGCCACCAGCACATCGCGCGTCAGTTCTTCCAGCTCCAACGAGCGGTTGCGGCGCTGCGGGGGCAGGCGGTCGGCCAGCTGGGTCTCGGGGACGCGCTCGTAGCCGTAGATGCGCGCGATTTCCTCGATCAGGTCGGCTTGGCCGATGACGCCGGCGCCGATATCCAGGCGGTGGTCTGGCACGGTGACGCGCAGGCCGCCGTCGGCCAGCCGCTCACACTGGAACTCCAGCGCGGCCAGCAGGCGCGTGATCTCGTCCGCGCTCAGGCGGATGCCCAACAAGCGCTCGACCTCGGCCGGCGTGATCGCCACCGTGACGGTCGGCGCCGGCCGGGGGTACACGTCCACCAGGCCGTGCTGGACCACGCCGCCCGCCCACTGGCGCATCAGCTCGATGCCGCGCGCCACGCCGCGCACGGTCATGGCGGGATGGATGCCGCGCGCGAAGCGGTAAGAGGCCTCGGAGTGCAGCTTCTGCGCCTGCGACGTTTTGCGGATGTTGATGAACTCCCAGGCCGCGCCCTCCAGCAGGACGTTGACGGTCTGATCGTTGACCTCGGACTCGGCGCCGCCCATGACGCCGCCCAGCGAGAGCGCGCCGGCGGTGTCGGCCACCAGGATGGTGAAGTCATCCAGCCGGCGCTCCGCGCCGTCCAGGGTCTTGAGCGTCTCGCCAGGCTGCGGCAGGCGCGTCACGATCGTCGGGACGCCGCCGCCGGCGCGCTTTACCAGCACGTCATAGTCGAAGGCGTGCAGGGGCTGGCCGATCTCCAACATGACGTAGTTGGTGGCGTCCACGATGTTGTTGATCGGGCGCACCCCGCACAGCCGCAGCCGGCGCTGAACCTGGTAGCGGCTGGGGCCGAGGGTGACGCCCTTGAGCAGGGCCGCCACGAAGCGCGGGTTGAGGTCGGGGTTGGTGATCTGGATCTGGAGCTGGCCCGCGATCTGCGGGCCGGCGGCCTGCACCGCGTAGCTGGGCGGGCGCAGGGTTTGGCCGGTGAGCGCCGCGATCTCGCGCGCCACGCCCAGCACGTTGATGTTGCGGGCCATGTTGGGGTTGGTCTTGATTGTATAGACCACATCACCCATGTACTCGGCCAGGGGCGCGCCCACCGGCGCGTCGGCGTCCAGGAAGATGATGCCTTCATGTTCCTCGGAGATGCCCAGCTCTTTCTCCGAGCACACCATCGAGTAAGACTCAATCCCCCGGATTTTGGCGCGTTTGAGCGTCATCAGCTCGCGGCCGGGCTTGTGGCCGTCATAGAGGACGGCGCCTTCGCGGGCGTAGGCCACCTTGATGGGCTGGGCCAGCGGCCCCTGCCCTTTGTAGGGGAACAGGTTCGGGGCGCCGGTGAGCACGGTTTGTTCCTGGCCGTAGCCGTCGTCCAGGCGCAGCAGCGTCAGCCGATCCGCGTTGGGGTGCGCGCCCACTTCCAGCACCTGGGCCACCACGATCTTGGCCGGGTCCCAGCTCAGGCCGTCAGACTTGAATTCCTGCTTTTCGCCGGGCCGGCGCGCCGGCATGGGCCAGCCGACGTATTCAATCTCTTCGACTTCCAGGCCGCCGAAGGTGAGCTTGTACGCGATCTCCTCCGGGGAGAGCGTGATATCGACGAAATCTTTGAGCCAACTGAGCGGTATTTTCATAAGAGTTAGTGGTTAGCGGCGGGCGGTTTGTGGCCGGCGCGCCGGCCACTGTCCACTGCCCACTCGCCGCTTTAGAATTGTTCCAGAAAGCGCAGATCGTTCTGCAGGAAATAGCGGATGTCCGTGAGGCCGTGCATCAGCATGAC
>JAGOBN010000055.1 GCA_017999235.1 Anaerolineales bacterium
CTTCTCCACCGCCTCGCTGATCACGCGCACCACCAACGACATCACCCAGGTGCAGATGGTGGTCATGCTGATCATCCGCATGGTCTTCTACGCCCCGCTCATGGGCATCGGCGGGATCATCCATGTGGTGGGCGAGGACGCGGCCATGTCCTGGCTGATCGGCGTGGCGGTGCTGGTGCTGATCAGCCTGATCCTGGGCGTCATGGCGCTTGCCCTGCCCAAGTTCCAGCTGGTGCAGAAGCTGGTGGACCGCATCAACCTGGTGGCGCGCGAGAACCTGGCCGGCCTGCTGGTCGTCCGGGCTTTCAATATGCAGCCGTTTGAGGAACGGCGTTTTGACAAGGCCAACCAGGACCTGACGGCCGTCAGCCTGTTCGTCAACCGCATCATGGTCGTCATGATGCCGCTGATGATGCTGATCATGAACAGCCTGATGCTGGCCATCGTCTGGGTGGGCGCCCACCAGGTGGCCGACGCCCAAATGCAGGTGGGCGACCTGATGGCGTACATGCAGTACGCCATGCAGATCGTGATGTCCTTTCTGATGATGTCCATGCTCTTCATCTTCCTGCCGCGCGCCGCGGTCTCGGGCGACCGCATCGCCGAGGTGCTGGCCGTGACGCCGTCCATCCGCGACCCGCAGACGCCGCAGGCCTTCCCGGCCCCCTTCCAGGGCGCGGTGGAATTCCGCCACGTCTCCTTCCGCTATCCCGGCGCCGAGGCGGATGCGCTGCACGATATCAGCTTTACGGCGCGCCCCGGCGAGATCACGGGCCTGATCGGGGCGACCGGCGCCGGCAAATCGACCATCGTGAACCTGATCCCGCGCTTCTACGATGTCACCGCCGGGAGCATCCTGGTGGACGGCCTCGACATCCGGGCGGTGACCCAGCACGCCCTGCGCGAGAAGATCGGCCTGGTGCCCCAGAAGAGCAACCTGTTTTCCGGCACCATCGAGAGCAATCTGCGCTACGCCGCGGAAGACGCCAGCGCCGACCAGCTCCGGACCGCGGCCGAGATCGCCCAGGCGGCGGAGTTTATCGACGCCAAACCGGAAGGCCTGGCGGCCGAGATCGCCCAGGGCGGCGCCAACGTCTCCGGCGGCCAGAAGCAGCGGCTTTCGATTGCGCGCGCGCTGGTCAAACAGCCGCCGATCTACATCTTTGACGACAGCTTCTCGGCCTTGGACTTGAAGACTGACGCCGCGCTCCGCCGCGCGCTCCAGACGCGCACCCACGGCAGCACGCGCCTGATCGTGTCGCAGCGCGTCTCCACCATCAAGAACGCCGAACAGATCATCGTGCTGGACGAGGGCCGGGTGATCAGCCGGGGCACGCACGCCGAGCTGATGGCGCAGTGCGACATTTACCGCGAGATTGCGCTGTCGCAGTTGAGCCAGGAGGCGTTGGCATGATGATGATGGGACGGCCCGGACAACACGGCGGCGGCGGCCCAATGCGCGGCGGCCCGATGGCGGCGATGCTGAAGGGCGATACGGCCCGCAATTTCCGCGGGACGATGATCAAGCTGATCAACTACCTCGGCAAGTACAAACCCGCGGTGGCGAGCGTGCTGGTGTTCGCCATCGCTTCCACCGCCGCCAATATCGCCGGCCCCAAGCTGCTGGGCCAGGCGACCACCAAGCTCTTTGAGGGCGTGCTGGCGCAGCTGGCCGGCACCGGCGGCATCGATTTTGAGGCCATCGGCCAGATCGTGGCCGGCACGCTGGCGCTCTATCTGGTCTCGACGGCCTTTGCCTACCTGCAAGGCTGGATCATGGCCGATGTCTCCACCAACATCGCCTACCGCCTGCGCCGGGATATCTCCGAAAAGATCAACCGGCTGCCGCTCAAGTATTTTGACGGCACCACCCACGGCGAGGTGCTCTCGCGCATCACCAACGACGTCGATACCGTCAACCAGACGCTCAGCCAGAGCCTGACCCAGATCATTACCTCGGTGGTCACCGTGCTCGGCGTGCTGGGGATGATGTTTTCGATCAACTGGCTGATGACGCTGGTGTCTCTGCTGATCATCCCCTTGTCCATGGTGGTGGTCGGGCTGATCGTCAGCCAGTCGCAGAAGTTCTTCAAGCAGCAGCAGGATTACCTGGGGCACGTCAACGGCCATGTGGAGGAGATGTACAGCGGCCACCTGGTGATGAAGGCCTTCAACGGCGAGGCCGCCAGCATCGCCAAGTTTGACCAGTCCAACGGCCACTTGTACACGGCCGCCTGGAAATCCCAGTTCCTGTCCGGGCTGATGATGCCGATCATGATGTTTATCGGCAACCTGGGCTATGTGGCGGTGGCCATCCTGGGCGGCTGGCTGGCGGTGCGGGGCGCCATCACCGTCGGCGATATCCAGGCCTTCATCCAGTACGTGCGCTCGTTCACGCAGCCGATCACGCAGCTCGCCAACATCTCCAACATCCTCCAGCAGACGGCGGCGGCGGCCGAGCGGGTGTTTGAGTTTCTGGAAGAAGGCGAGGAAGCGCCGGACCCCGCCGCGCCCGTGCCGGTGACCCAGGCGGAGGGCCACGTGGAGTTCGCGGACGTGCACTTCGGCTACAGCCCGGACAAGATCGTGATCAACGCTTTCTCGGCCGTGGCGCACCCCGGCCAGAAGGTGGCCATCGTCGGCCCAACCGGGGCCGGCAAGACTACCATCGTCAAGCTGCTGATGCGCTTCTACGACGTCAACAGCGGCGCCATCCGGGTGGACGGCCACGACCTGCGCGACTATACGCGCCGCGATCTGCGCCAGCTGTTTGGCATGGTCCTGCAGGACACTTGGCTCTACAACGACACGATCATGGAGAACATCCGCTATGGCCGGCCGGGCGCCACCGACGCGGAAGTTATCGCCGCCGCCCAGGCCGCGCACGTGGACCACTTCGTCCACACCCTGCCGGACGGCTACCACATGGTCCTAAACGAAGAGGCCTCCAACATCTCGCAGGGGCAGATGCAGCTCCTGACCATCGCCCGGGCGGTGCTGGCCGACCCCAAGATTCTGATTCTGGACGAAGCCACCAGTTCCGTGGACACGCGCACCGAGATCTTGATCCAGCGCGCGATGGACAAGCTGATGGCCAACCGCACCAGCTTTGTGATCGCCCACCGGCTGTCCACCATCCGCGACGCCGACCTGATCCTGGTCATGCGCCACGGCGATATCGTGGAGCAGGGCACGCACCCGGAGCTGCTGGCCCAGGGCGGCTTCTACGCCGAACTGCACAACAGCCAGTTTGAACTTCGGGAGCCGAGCAGCGCGGTCTGAGCCAACCGGCAGCGCCGCCTCTCCCAGCCGGCCCCGCGGGGCCGGCTTTTTTCTTTTCGCCGGCCGCCCGCCCGGCTTCGACACGGCGCCCGACGTGGGTTATCATGCCGAGGTCCCGGCCGGCCGAGCGCCATCCCCCCGCACAGGCGCGCGGCTTGACGCTGTCCCCGCGCCGCCGGCCGCCAGCGCCCTGCTGCCCATCTCGAAAGGTGGTCCCGCATGACGACGCATCCCCGGTCCATCGGTTTCATCTCCACGCGCTTCGCCGGCACCGACGGCGTCTCGCTCGAGACCGCCAAATGGGCGGCCGTCCTGGCCGAGCTCGGCCACACCTGCTTCTACTTCGCCGGCCAGTGCGACCGGCCGGCCGGCCGCAGCCGGGTGGTGCCGGAGGCCTTCTACCGGCATCCCGCCATCGACGCGCTCAACCAGGTGGCGTTCGCCGGCGGCTGGGCCACGGCCGCGGAGGCCCGCGCCGCCCGCCCCGAGCTGGCCGGCCTGTACCAGGATTTCTTCTCCATCTACGTCCGGCCGCCGCGCGTCACCCGCCAGATCCAGGAACTCAAGGACCATCTGAAGGAGCACCTGTACGCCTTCGCCCAGGATTTCGGCCTGGAACTGCTCATCGTCGAGAACGCCCTGACCATCCCGCTCAACCTGCCGCTGGGCCTGGCGCTCACCGAGTTTATCGCCGAGACCGGCTATCCCGTCATCGCCCACCACCATGACTTCCACTGGGAGCGCCAGCGGTTCATGGTCAACTGCGTGCGCGATTACATCGCCGCCGCCTTCCCGCCCAATCTGCCGTCCATCCGCCACGTCGTCATCAACACGGTGCAGGCCGGCCAGCTGGCCGAGCGCCTGGGGGTGACCTCGCGCGTCATCCCGAACGTGATGGACTTTGACCATCCGCCGGCGCCGCCCGACGACTACGCCCGCCGGGCGCGCGCGGATCTGGGGGTGCGGCCGGGCGAGTTCTTCCTGCTCCAGCCCACCCGCATCATCCAGCGCAAGGGCATTGAACACGCCATTGAGCTGGCGCGCCGGCTGGGCCGGCCGGCCCGCCTGGTGATCTCGCATGCCTCCGGCGACGAGGGCGATGAGTACGAACAGCGCGTGCGCGAGTATGCCCAGCTGCTCAACGTCGAGGTGGCCTTCGAAGCCGAGATCGTCCAGGACGAGCGCGGCCAGACGCCGGCCGGCCGGCGCATTTACACCCTCGGCGACGTTTACCCGCACGCCGATCTGGTGACTTACCCCTCCACCATCGAGGGCTTCGGCAACGCCTTTCTGGAGGCGCTCTACTATCGGCGGCCCATCGTGGTCAACAACTACTCGATCTACGAGGTGGATATCAAACCCAAGGGCTTTCGGGTGGTCTGGTTCGACGGCTTTATCAGCGAGGCGGCCCTGGCCGAAACGCGGCTGGTGTTGGAGCGGCCGGAAGTGGCGGCGGTCTGGGCCGAGCAGAACTACGCGCTGGCGCGCCGGCATTTCTCATTTACGGTCCTGCGCCGGCGGCTGGAAGCCCTGTTGGCCGATTGTTTTGGCTATGCGGATTAAGGCGGAGGCCGGCGCGTGAACATCGCCTTGTTGCATTACTCGGTCCCGCCTGTGGTGGGCGGCGTGGAAAGCGTGCTGGCGCAGCAGGCGCGCGTCTTGGCCGCCGCCGGCCATGCGGTGCGGCTGGTGGCGGCGCGCGGCGATCAGACCGATCCCGCCATCCCCTTGCGGCGCGTGCCGCTCGCGGATTCGCGCCAGCCGGAGGTCCTGCGCGTCAAAGCCGAGCTGGACGCCGGCCGGGTCCCGCCCGCGTTCGCGGACCTGCAGGCGCAATTGGAGGCCGCTCTCGGCGCGGCGCTGGCCGGCGTGGACGCGCTCATCGCCCACAACGTGTGCTCGCTCAACAAAAACCTGCCGCTGACCGCCGCGTTGCGGGCCTTGCACGGCCGGCCGGGCTTCCCGCGCCTGATCCTGTGGCATCATGACCTGGCCTGGACCGCGCCGCGCTATCAGCCGGAACTGCACCCCGGCTGGCCGTGGGATTTGCTGCGGACCGCCTGGCCGGGCGCCGTCCAGGTGGTGATCTCGGAGCTGCGGCGGGGGGAATGGGCGGCGCTGACCGGCCTGGCGCCGGAGGCCATCCACGTCATCCCCAACGGCCTGGACCTGGCCGCTTTGCACAAGCTGGAGCCGCAAACACAGGCGCTGGCGCGGCAGCTGAACCTCTGGGCGGCGGACCCGCTCCTGCTCCTGCCCGTGCGCGTCACGGCGCGCAAGAACATCGAGCTGGCCGTGCGCGTGCTGGCGGAACTGCGCGCCGGCGCCTTCCCCCACGCGCGCTTGGTGGTGACCGGCCCGCTCGGGCCGCACAACCCCGCCAACCAGGGCTATTTTCAAGAGCTGCGCGCCCTGCGCGCCGGCCTGGGTTTGGAGGCGTCCGCCCACTTCCTGGCCGAACATGTGGAAGCCTGGCTGCCCGACGCCGTGATCGCGGATTTTTATCGGCTGGCGGACGCGCTGTTCCTGCCCAGCCGCGAGGAGGGCTTTGGGCTGCCCATCCTGGAAGCCGGCGCCGCGCGCCTGCCCATCTTTTGCGCCGATATCGCGCCCCTGCGGACGTTGGCCGGGGACGCCGCCGTGTATTTCCACCCGGCGGCGCCGCCGGCCGAGGTCGCGCGGCAGGTCGTGGACCGGCTGCGGACAGATCCGATTTTCCGTTTAGCCCGCCTGGTGCGGACTGCGTACACTTGGGACGGCATCTACGCCCGTTACCTTGCGCCCTTGTTGTTGGGAGAAGCACGATGACGATGAATCGTAAAGCGCTTTTCGCGTCCCTGCGCCGCGTCTGGGTGCCGGTGGTTTGGGGGAGTGAGTGTCCGGCTGCCGTTCAGGCTGCCCGCAGCCTGGCGGAGACCGTCACCCTGGTGGGGGTGGTCCGGCTGGCGGCGGATGAGCCGCTCAGCAGCGGCGCCGGCAAGGCGCGCGAAATCCGGCGGCGGATGCGGGAGCTGGCGGGCACCGAGGCCGGCCGGACGCGCCACTCCGTGATCGTCTCGCATCAGCCGTGGGCGGAGCTGGTGGCCCTGATCCAGGCGGAGACCCCGGACCTGTTGGTGCTGAACTGGGCCCAGGATCCGGAAGCGCTGGGCGTGACGGTGACCGATCTGCTGGCGCGGGCGCCCTGCGATGTGGCGCTGGTGCGCGGGCCGCTGGCCGGCGGTGACTTTCCGGCCAGCCCGCGCCGGCTGTTGGTGCCCATGCGCGGCGGCCCGTATGCGGAGCTGGCCCTGCGGCTGGGCCTCAAACTGCGGCCGGCGCATTTGACGGCCCTGCACCTGCGCCTGGCCGGCGATTCCAGTTCGGAGGCCCCGTACGCGGGTTTGGAGCGCGTCCTGGCCCGCCTTCCGGATGTGGAAGCCCGCGCCCTCACCACCGCGGATGTGGCCCGCACGCTCCTGGACGAGGCGCGGCAGTGTGATTTGATCATCATGGGCGCGGCCGCGCGGGCGCCGCATCCGGCCACCGTGCTCGGCCCGGTGGGCGACCGGGTGCTGAAAGAAGCGCCGGCCGCGGTGGTGGTGGTGAAAACGCGCCGGCCGATGCCGGAGCTGTTGAATGATGAAATGGTCGGCACGCAGGCCATCTCCATCCTGGTGGATAAGTGGTTCGCGGAAAACACCTTCCACGCCGACGAGTTCGCGGATTTGCGCCAGCTGGCGGCGCTCAAACAGGCGCAGGGGTTGACCATCAGCCTGGCCCTGCCGGCGCTCAACGAAGCCGAGACGGTGGGCAATGTGATCCGCACCCTCAAGCGGGCGCTGATGGATGAGGTGCCGCTGCTGGATGAGATCGTCTTAATCGACTCAAACTCCACCGACCGCACCCGCGCCATCGCCGCCAAGCTGGGGGTCCCGGTCCACATTCATCAAGAGCTGCTGCCGGAGCTGGGCGCCCGGCGCGGCAAGGGCGAGGCGCTCTGGAAGAGCCTGTTGGTGACGCGCGGCGATATCGTGGCCTGGGTGGACACCGACATCGTCAACATCCATCCGCGCTTTGTGTACGGCATCCTGGGGCCGCTGCTGCTGACCCCGCGCATCCAGTTTGTGAAGGGCTTCTACCGCCGGCCGATCAAGGTGGGCGAAAAGATCCAGGCCGGCGGCGGCGGGCGGGTGACCGAACTGACCGCCCGGCCGCTGCTGAATTTGTTTTACCCGGAGCTCTCCGGCGTGGTCCAGCCGCTGGCGGGGGAATACGCCGGCCGGCGCAGCGCCCTGGAGCAGTGCGCGTTTTTCTCCGGCTACGGCGTGGAGATCGGACTGCTGATTGATATGTTTGAACGCTTTGGCGCGATGGGCATCGCCCAGGTGGACCTGTTGGAGCGCATCCACCACAATCAGTCGCTGGAGGCGCTGAGCAAGATGTCGTTCGCCATCATCCAGGCCGTGATGCGGAAGCTGGAGCGCCACTACGAGCGCGATTTTGTGGCCGACGTCAACAAGACCATGAAGCTCATCCGGCACGCGGACGGCGGCTACTTTTTGGATGTGGAGGAGATTGCCGAGCGGGAGCGGCCGCCCATGCTGAGTGTGCCGGAGTATCAGGCGCGTCAGGGGAAACGCGGCTGACCGGCGCGCGCTCAGCGGCCGGGGACCGTCAAACGCTGACCGGGATAAATCCAGGTGGTGGTGAGACCGTTGGCGGCTTGCAGCGCGCCGACGGTGGTGTTGAAGCGCCGCGCCAGCGTGAACAGCGTATCGCCGGGCTGGATGACATACCCGCCGGCCGGCGGGGGAGCCGCGGCCGTGGGCGTTGCCGGCGGCGGGACGGCGGCCGCGGGCGCGGGGATGATCAGCGTTTGGCCGGCGTAGATGGAATTGCCGCTCAACCCGTTGGCGGCTTGCAGGGCCGCGGTGGTGGTGCCAAACCGCAGACCCAGGCGAAAGAGCGTGTCCCCGGGCTGGACGCGGTACGCGCCTGAGACGGCCGCGGTGGGCACGGGTGTACCGGCGGCGGGCGCGCCAGCCGGGAGGATCAGGGTTTGGCCGGGGATGATCAGTGTGGAGGTCAAGCGGTTGGCCGCCATCAGGTCAGACACCGTAACGCCAAACCGCAGGCCGAGCCGGAAGAGCGTATCCTGCGGCTGGACGCGATAGGTCTGGGCGGCGCCGCCGGCGGGGGAGGCGGCGCGGACGGCCAGCTCGAACAGCCCCAAGGTTTCCACCGCCGCGCAGGCTTGGCGCGCGCTCCCGTTGACGCTGGTGGCGAGCGGCGTCCAGGCGCCGCCCGGAACAGCCGCCACAATCGTCAGATCGGCGGCGAGGTCGGCCTCGCTGACGGGCACGCACACGGATAATGGCAAGAGATAGTGGGTGATCCACTGGCCGGCCGGATCGTAGAGGGTGGCGTTGATGGTCTGCCGGCGGAGCTGGTAGCCGGCCGGGGCCGGCGGCGCCAGAGCGGGGTCAAACGCCCCGCAATGCAGACGGGCGCCTTCCGGCGGAACGCCGGCGGGGATGGTTATCTGCCAGGCCGCACACGTGAAGACGCCGCCCGGGATGCCCATGCGGACGCTGTCTTCGGGCGGGAGCCAGTCCGGGGCAGCGGTGCTCTCCGGCGCCACGATCGGAACCGCGGGCGTGGCGCGCTGGAACGCGGGCCGGGTGGTGATGCCGGCGGCTTGCGCGCCGGCCGCGGCTTGAAACAACAGCCCGCCGCTGATCACGAGGGTGAGCGCTATTCCGGCCCACAGCCGGGAGTGAGATCGAGGCGGGATGAGCATGGCGACAAACCTCCTGCGAAACCGGCGCCCTTGGCGCGCGGCGGCGGCGGCCAGCTCTTATTCTAATCAGCGCCGAGAGGTCTGAAGCTCCGCGAACGGAAGTTTTAGCGGGATTTAAGCCGTTGGCGCGCCGGCCTGGTTCAGGGCGCCAGGCGGCGGGTCTGCGGGACGCCGCCGGCCGCTCACATACAGCGCCAGGGCGCCGGCCGCCAGCCACCATACTGTGGCCGCCCCGTAGACTGCGGTGGAATGGGCGTAGACCTGCAAGAACCCGAAGGGGATCGTCGGCGGCTGGATGCGGAACCCCATCCACAGCGGCAGGGCCGCCGCGAACGGCAGGCCGAGCGCCACCACCGCCAGCACCCCCAGCAGGACGCGGTCGCGCGGATTGTGGCGCAGCGGGGTGGCTAGAAACAGGCCCAGGCCCAGCGCGGCCAGCCCGAGGCCGCCATACGCGGCGCCGGCCGCCGGCAGGCCGAGCGCCGAGGCCGACCAGGGCCGCTGTCCATACAGCTCCGCCCACAAGCCGGCGAAGTTGCCGGCCACCGCCAGAAGCAGGCCGGCAATGGTCAGGCGGCTGGCCCATTGCCCGCGCCGGCCGGCGGCCTGCCCCAATTGCCAGAGCGCGCGCGCCAGCACCGGGCCGCTCAGCACGGCCGTGAAGGCCGCCAGCGCCGGGATCAGCCAATAGAGGAAATCATCCAGGGTGGGGAGTGCGGCGCGGACTTCGGCCGGCGCGTCGCCGGGATACACGCGCAAGTACGCGCGGCTGTAGGCCATGATCAGACCGGCCGCCAGGTTCAACCCCAGCGTCAGCGCCACGCCGCGCCGCACGCTGCCGCCGCGCACCAGCCCAAAAGCAATCAGCGCCGCGGACAGCCAGAGCGCCGGCTGGAGCAGATTGCGGATGGCGTTGGGCACGAATTCCATCACCGGCAGCCACAGCATCAAGACCACCGGCAGCGCCAGCAGCAGGCCGGCGATCCGGTCGCGGCGCGCAAGCGCCGCCAGCGCGGCCGGCAAGGCCAGCGCCACGATGAAGAAGAACGCGGCCTCCACCAGGGCTTGGCCGTTCCACGCCCGCAGCCCTTGCCCCGCCCAGCTTAGGCCGGCCACCGCCGCCACACACCAGTACAAGGCCCAGCTGGCCGACCAGCGCGGCCACCCGGCGCGCCAGGCCGCGGCCAAGCCGGCCAGCAGGCCGCCCACGGCTAAGACCGTCAGGCCGATGGTCAGCGGGATGTTATCTAGAAACAGAGGCCCAATCAGCAAATACAGGGCCGCCAGGCCGTGCGGCAAGCCGGCCAGCAGCGCCTCCCGGGGTGATCCGAGCCGGCCGTCATCCGGGGCCGGCGCCAGGCTGAGTTCCCATAGAGATGACATGGCGCCCTCCCGCCCAAGATATTCCCGCCAATGTTCGCGCCCCACCGCCAGCGGCAGATCGCGCAGCTCATGCCAGCACGCCCGCCAGAACGGGAGCTGACCGCGGCCGGCGGCCTCCATGATCAGCTCGGCAAACACGCCCTCCATCTCAGCCGCGTGCTCGGCTCGGAAACGGGCCGGGTACAGGCGCAGCAGCCCCGCGTACATCCGGGTGGCGCGGTGGGTCTTCATGTCAGTTCCACCGTCACGCGCCGGCGCGCCGCGGTGACCAGTTTTTGCAGCCGCGCTAACTCGGCGTTCAGCGCCCGCCGGCCCAAGTCGGTTAGTTGATAGGCTTTCCGCTCGCGGGCGGTGTCCGGCGCGGCGGGGTCATCCCCGCGCTCAATCCAGGCCTGTTCGAGCAGGCGTTTGAGGGCGCCGTACAAGGTGCCGGTGCTGAGGGTCACCCGGCTCTCGCTCAAAGTGGTGACGTCTTTCATGATGGCGTAGCCGTGGCGCGGGCCGGGGGCCAGGCTCAGCAGGATCAGCAGGGTGGTTTCGGTCAGGGGCAATTCCCAGACCGGGCGGGGGGCAGCGGGCATGGTGAGCCTCAATGGGTCGCGTGTCTATGCGTCGTATGACGACATATTAGAGCCGAGCGGCGCGGCCGTCAACACCCAAAAGTCCTCCTGGGTTAGGCGGCCGGCGCCAGGATGTGCCGCGCGGTGGCCTCATCCGTGACCAGGCCGTGGAGCAGGCCGGCGCGGGTCAGGGCGCGCAGGGCCGCGCCTTTGCCAGGGCCGGCCGCCAGCGCCACCAGGCGCGGGCAGCGCCGCAGCTGTTCCCAGCTGATGCCCACGGCGCAGCCGGTGTACGCGTCATCCACCGGTCGGCCGGCGGCGTCAAAGTAGTGGCCGCAGATTTCCCCCACGGCGCCGGCCGCTTCCAATTGCGCCAGCTGGGCGGCGCTCAGCAGCTGGCTGGCTTCCAACGGCGAGCCGCGCACCGGCCCAATCCCCACCAGCGCCACATCCAGGCGGTCATACTGGGCCACCAC
>JAGOBN010000645.1 GCA_017999235.1 Anaerolineales bacterium
GCGTAGCCCCGGCGCGCCAGCGGCAGGAGCACGCGCCCGGTGCCGCATCCCAATTCCAAGATGGGGCCGCCGTGTTCCTCCGCCAGCTCCAGCCAAAAAGCGAGATCCTCGGTAAATTCGACGTTGTCGAGATCGTAGTAGCGGGCCAGCAGGGTATAAGGCATTCAGTCACACTCCGACGAGCCGTTTTCCAGCCCCGCCCCTTGGGTCATGTGGCTCCCGATAGAGCCGAGACGCGGGCTGCAAGCATACTGGGATGGACGTGGTAGAATCGCGGCCATTCGGGGCGTGGCGCAGTCCGGTAGCGCACCGCGTTTGGGACGCGGGGGCCGCCAGTTCAAGTCTGGCCGCCCCGACAACGTCACAGGCGACTTCGCAAAAGTCGCCTGTGGTGTTTAACGCGCCGGCCGCGGTCACTTCACCAGCGCCAGCAGTCGGTCCGGGTTGTCGGTGTTGATGCCGTCCACGCCCAGCGCCAAGATCCGCCGCAGATCCTCCGTCTCATTGATGGTCCAGGGCTGGACGGCCAGCCCGCGCGCCTGCGCCGCGCGCACAAACTCCGGCGAGAGCAGGAAGATGCCGCCGCTCTCTTCCGGCACTTGCAGCGAGGCGTAGTGGGGGGTCAGCACCCCGGTCAGCCCCAGCCGGAAGAGCACATAGAACACGCGCACTTCGTCTTCGGTGGCGGAGGTGGCCACCTCCGGGCAGGCTGCCCGAAAAGCGTCCATATTCGCCTGCCGGAAGCTGCTCACCAACACGCTGCCGGTCATCTGATACTGCCGGATAACGCGGCAAAACTCCTGGGCGGCCGCGGCCGGGTCGGCCTGTTTGATCTCGATCCCAAACCGCTTATCGGGAAAAGCCTGGAACAGCTCCTCCAGCGTGGGAACGGTCAAACCCTGACCCCGGAAGGGGAAGGTCTGGCCGTTGTCGGTGGAGAAGTCATAGCCGGCGTCGAGGGCCTTGATCTCCGCCAGGGTGAGATCGCGGATAGCGCCGGTTCCGTCGGTGGTGCGGTCCACGGTCTGATCATGCATCAGCACCAGGACCCCGTCCCGGGTCAGGTGCATATCGGTATCCAGCACGTCCGCGCCCAGCTGCGCCGAATTCTCAAAAGCCAGCAGGGTATTGCTGGGCCACAGGTTCTCGCCGCCCTGATGCGCGAAGACCAACGGCCGGTGATCGCCGGGCCGCGCCGCGAACCACGGCCGGGCGGGCGCCGGCCGCGCCAGCGCCATGGCCACCCCGAGCCCCATCATGATCACGCCCAGGCCGGCCACGCCGCCGTAGCCCAGCCACTTCCATCCCGCTCCGCGCGGCTTCATGGCCGCCTCCGCGCGGCCCGCTTCAACTGGGCCTCGATCACGCGCTCCAACTGCGGCAGATTGACCGGCTTGGCCAGGTATTCATCGGCGCCGGCCGCCAAACAGCGTTCCCGATCGCCTTCCATCGCCAGGGCCGTCAGGGCGATGACGGGGAGGCCCGCCAGCTCAGGGTCGGCGCGCAGCCGACGCACCGCCTCCAGCCCGTTCAGCCGCGGCATCTGAACATCGATCAGGATGATATCCGGGTGGTCGGCGCGGGCGCGGGCCAGGGCTTCCTCGCCATCCGCGGCCAGCACTACCTGATAGCCCCGGAACGTCAGGTAATCCGCGAAGGCCACCTGGTTCACGCGGTTATCGTCGGCGATCAGCACCTTGCCCGGCTGGGACACCGGGGCGCTGGCGGGGGCCGGCGCCGCTTCGGCGCCAGCCGGCTCGGCCGCCGGCCCGGCGGCGTTGACGCGCCACGGCAGGCTCAGGGTAAAGCGGCTGCCCTGGCCGGGCACACTCTGCAGCCCCACGCCGCCGCCGTGCAGTTCCGCCATCCGATACACCAGCGAGAGCCCCAGGCCCGTGCCGCCATACTGCCGGTCCAGCCCGCTCTGCACCTGGACGAACGGTTGAAACAGACGCTGCGCGTCCTCCGCCGGGATGCCGATGCCGGTATCCCAGACGGTGAAGCGGGCCACGCCGGCCGCCGCGTCGCCGCGCACTTCCAGGCCGATCTGACCGCCTTCAGGCGTGAACTTCACCGCATTATCCAGCAGGTTAACCAGCATCTGCTTCAAGCGCCGGCCGTCGGCCATGAGCGACCGGACCTCCATCCCCACCTCCACCGTGGTCTGCAGGCGTTTCTTGAGCGCCTGCTGGCGCACCAGCCGCAAGCTGGCCTGGCAGAGCGCCTCCACCTCCACCCACATGGGCTGCAGTTCCAGCTTGCCGGCCTCGATCTTCGCCAGATCGAGGACATCGTTGATCAGCGTCAGCAAGTGCTGGCCGCTCTCGCCGATCAACTGCAGGGGCCGGCGCTGCCGGTCCGTCACCGGGCCGTACACGTCGTCGGCCAGCGCCTCGGTCAACGTCAAAACCGCGTTTAGCGGGGTGCGCAGCTCATGGCTCATGCTGGCCAGGAACTCATCCTTGGCGCGCGCCGTGCGCTGCAGCTCGGCGTTGACGTGGCTCAGGTCCGCCGTGCGCTCCGCCACGCGCTGTTCCAGTTCGCTGTTCTGGCGCTGGATGCGGGCCAGGAGCCGGGCATTGACAATGGCCAGCGCCGCCCGGTCGGCCACCTCTTGAATGAAGTGGGCGTCTTCCTGTGTATACGGCCGTCCGGCCTCCTGGCGGGCGGTCAAGAAGGTGCCGATGGTTTCGCCCTGCGCCCGCAAAGGGACGGCCACCAGGCTGGACAGGCTGTACCGCTCCAGCCAATCCGGCGTGCCGGGTTGCGCCAGCGCGTGGACTTGCTCCGGCGTCAGGTCGGCCAGGATGACCGGCCCCGCGCCGCGCAGGAGCTGCGTATTGAAGCTCCCCTGGGCTGAATACCGCGCCGAGGCCAGCACCTGCCGCAGGTAGTCCCGCGCCTCCGGGTCAATATGATCGCTGGCGGCCGGCTCAAGCCAGGCGCCATCCTCCGACAGCAAATAGAGGACACAGCCATCGCCCACCCCCGCGGCGCCCCAGTGGACGGCCGTGGCCACCACGGCCGCGTAATCCGCGGCGGCCTCGGCCAGCGCCTGGGACAGCCGGGCCAGGGCCTCCGTGCGTTCCGCCTGGCGGCGG
>JAGOBN010000646.1 GCA_017999235.1 Anaerolineales bacterium
CGCGATTACGAACGATTGCCCGAGACCTTGGCTGGGTTGCATTACTTGGCCTTCGCCATCCTGTTGCTGGGACGCTTTGTTCAGGTAATGGCGCATTTACTGTAAGTCCGTAACAGGCTCTAGGGGCAGGTTTTGCCCCCCTGCCCGATCGCCGGCATGTAGACGAGGTTCGGCCCGGCGAGGGGCGGCTGGGGCGCGTACAAGTCACTCACAATGTCCAGGGGCGCGTAGCCGGTGTAGCCAGGAAAGATGTAATCCAGATTGGTGTTGCCCAGCCGGCGCTGGACAATCTCGCTGAGCACCCGCCGGTAATCCGTCGTCACTTGCAGGTCGGCGTTCTGGAAGAGCTGATCATTCCGCAGGCCCGGCCACTCCCCATAGAGCCGGCCGCCGCGCACCCCGCCGCCCAGCACAATCAGGGCGCTGCCGTGGCCGTGGTCGGTGCCGCGGCTGGCGTTCTCGCGCAAACGCCGGCCAAACTCGCTCATCACCACCACCGTCAGCCGGCTGGTGTAATCGGCGGCCCCGCACCCGTTGAGGTCGGCGTAGAACGCCGCCAGGCCGCGCCCCAGCTGATCCAGCAGGCCGGCGATGTACGGCACACTGGTGCCGCTGGCCACGGTCCCCTGCGATTCGTGGGTGTCCCAGCCGCCAAAATCAATGGTGGCGGTCTGCAGGCCGGCTTCCAGCTTGATCATCTGGGCGATGGATTTGAGGTTGTCGCCAAACGAGCCGGACGGATACTGCGCCCCGTTCGCGGGCGTGTAGGCGCCCACCGTCTGCAGCAGGTCCAGCGTATTCAACGTCTCGGCCGCCGGCGCGGCCAGCCAATCCGCGCCGGTGTACAACTGGCGCAGAGACTGCTGCTGCCAGTAGCTGAAACTTTTGCCGCCGGCCAGGATCTGCGAGCTGCCGTTGAAGCGGAAGCTGGACGGGCCGGACATGGCCACCGCGTCCGGGTACGCCAGCACGGAGAGCGGCTGGGCGGAGCCGGCCGCGAGCGCCGGCAGCTGCAGGACGGCCGGCAAGTTGGTGGCGCTTTCCAAATGGCGGGTGATCCAGCCGGTGGCCGTCGTTTTGACGTCCGGGGTGCCCAGCTCCATGAACGCCATCGCGTCGAAGTGGCTGCGGGTGGGGCTGTGCATGCCGCAGGCCACCACAAACGCCGCCCGGCCGGCCTGGTAGAGATCGCGCAGCGGCGCCAGCGAGGGATGGAGGCCCAGCCCCGTCACCCCGTTGGGGCCGGGCAGGCTGCCCAGCGCCAAGGCCCCGCCGGCGCCGCCGGCTGGGTAGCGCAAATAGCTCTGGCGCGCGGTCTCGTAGTAACCGCGGTCCGGGCCGTCCAGGGGCGGCAGGACGTGCAGGGCGTCCCAGGCCCCGCGCAGAAAGACGGTCACCAGAATCTCGCGGTTGGCGCCGGCTTCGGCCGGGTCCGCGAACGACGCGTGCATCAGACGGGAGCCGGCCAGGGCCGCGATGGCGGCGGAACAGCCCTGCAGAAAGCGCCGGCGGCTGAGCGAAACAGGCATGCAGCTAATCCTTTCAGTTCAAGCGCGGCGGATGAACAGTGACCGGGGCGGCCGTCACCGCCACTGGAAATCCGGCCCCATCACTAGCAGGGCCACCATGCGCTTCACACGGTCGGCGATTTGCGGCGCGGTGAGCGGGGTCTCGGCCGGCGGATTGGGATACGAGCCGGAGAGCAGTTTGAGCAGTTCCTCTCGGGAGACGGCCGGCAGGCTGAAGCCGGGCCCAAACAGGCGCGCCACCCAGAAATCCAGGAGGGCGCTGGGCGTGGTCAGGCCGGCCGGCGTCTGAGCGCCCACATCCGCGCGGGTATGCAGCGCCGGCGCGCCGTTGATCGTCGTTTTGAGCCGGTCTTCCAGCAAGTCATTGCACAGCCGCCAGCGGAACAGGAGCGAGGTGGTGCCGATCCAGGCGTCGCGCGTGTCCGGGTAGCCGTCCGGCGAGCGCCGGCCGAAGAGCGGCTGGCCCATGGCGTCGTAGCGCGACCAGAGAGGATCGGTGACGGTGAACTCCTGGGCCGCGTTGGGCTGATACTCGGCGCGCGTCGCCCGCAGCAGGCTGAGGGCGGCCTCGGCCGGCGTCTTGAGTTTCTGGCCCCAGGCGGCGCGGAAATCGTCGGAGCGCAGGATGTGGCGGACCACCTGCCGGAGCTGATCCGGCGCCGAGCGCGCGGCGGCGAAGACCTGGGCGGCGCCGGCCACCAGCGCGTCGCTGGGGGTATCGCTCACCAGGCGCCGGCACAATTTGCGGCTGATGAAGCGCGCCACGCCGGGATGATCGGCCAGCAGGTCGAGCACCTTTTGCCCGTCATATTCCGGCGCCTGATTGGCCGGGATCTCATACCCCAGGATGCGCTTCTGAAAGCGGTCGTGCCAGGCGTCATAGTAAAAGAAAGTCCCGTCGTTGACGCTGTCGCCGGACTGCCCGTCGTGGTAGCGCCACCCGGTAAAGCAGCGGGTAGCTTCATACACATCCGCGTCCACATAGCCGATTGGACTGGGGAAGCCCGGCACCTCCGGCTGCTGCAGCGCCGCGCCCAGGTAGTTTTCGGCGCCCAGGGTATGCAGTTCAAACAGCTCCCGGGCATAGTTTTCGTTCGGCCCGCCGTCCTGATTGAGGAAGTTATCCAGAAACAGCAGCATGGCCGGGCTTTTGGCCACCGCTTCCAAAAAGACCCGAAAATTGCCGAAGAGGTTGGCACGGATCACGTCGCGGTCATAGTGCGCCCAGACCGGCGCGATCGCGGTATCCCAAGCGTAGACGCTGAAATGGTTGTGCCAGAAGTGCGTCAGGACTTCGGCCAGCTGCCACTGGCTGTAGACGCCGCGCAGGAGCGTATCGGCGCGCGTCTCGCGGGCCGGCTGAAAGCGCAGGTTGCTGCCGTTGCTGCCGGTGGCGTTGCGCACGTGGTCGGTCCACCATTGGGGCAGGCTCTTGCCCAAGGTGACGAAGCCGGCCGCCGCCCGGCGCGCCAGGTAATCGGCGTCATCGGCGGGGTTGGGGTATAGCTGCCACTCGATGAAATCCAAGAGCTTGTCCGCGTCCGTGGCGCCGGCGCGGGCCGCAAAGGTG
>JAGOBN010000647.1 GCA_017999235.1 Anaerolineales bacterium
GCGGCGGCGCATCCGCCGGCGGCGCCACGGCCGCGCCCTGGGCATCCACCAGATGCGCGAAGACCGTGTAATCGGCGGGCAGGGCTTGGCCGGCGCGCCAGTAGAGGGTCAGCCGCAGCGTCCCGCCTGCGCCCGGCGTGTGCGCCATCACGGCGTCGTAACCGAGCAGGACCAGGTCATACTCAAAGCGCGACCCATCCGTCACCGCCGGCGTCGCGGCCGGGGCCGCCGCCGGGATCAGCCGGCCTACGGTCACGGTCACCGCGTCGAGCGGCGCGCCGTCCGGCCCGCGCACCGGCAGGCGGTCAGCGGGCGTCGCCGCCCAGGCGCTGACCGACAGCTTCAACAGCGTGGGCGCCGGCGCGCCGGCGGCGATGGGCAGTAGATAGGGATCCGCGTAATAAGCACCAGCCTGCCAGTTGCCGGTGGGCAGGCGGCCGGCGCCCGGCCAGGTATCGAGCTGGCCCACCGGCTGGCCGCCGCGCCCAAACAGCACCAGCGTCAGCGTGTCATCGCGCGCCAGCGTTTGCAGGGCGCGCCAGTACAGCGTGACTGCTTGCGCTTCACCGGGCCGGCGCGGCGCGGGGTCGCTGGTGTAGCCTACCAGCTCTATCCCTTCACCAAGGCGAGCGTGCACGGGCTGCAGATCGGCGGGCAAGTCCGCTTCCGCCAGCGCCGGCGGCGGTGCGTAGCGCGGCGCGATATCGGCGATGGGGATCACGGCTGCGACCACGGCCAAGGCGCCGGCCAGGCCGACCGCCGCCGGCCGCGCCCAGCGCGCCGGGAAGAGCGCCAGCCAGCCGGCCGCCATCCCCAGCGCCAGCGGCGCCAGCGCCCCGAACAGCAAGCGGCCCTGCGAAGCCGGCGTCTGCATTGTCCAGCGGATCACGCCCGCCAGGGTGAGCGCACAAAAAGCGGCCAGCGCGAGTTCGGGGAAGGTAAACCGGCCGCGCCGGCGCCCAATAGCCAGCGCCCCGCCCACTATCAGCAGGCCGGTCAGCGCGTGAAAGAAAACCTGCACCCAGGCGGCCGGCAAAATCGTAAAGACGCCAAACAGCGCCCAGAACGAGATATAGAAGCCGTACCACTCTTGCGTCACCACCTGCCACACGCTGACCGCGCGCGGCCCGGCAATGGCGATCATGGCGTTTAGGCCAGTCGGGTCGCCGTAGAGCTGCCAGTTGCGCAGATACCACCAGCCGCAGATCGCCAGGGCGAGGCCAAAGACCAACCCCAGCTGCCGGATCACGGACCAGGGATTAAAGCGCGGCCGCCCCGCGCCCCAGATCACCGCTAACGCCGCCAGCGGCCACAGCACCAGGCCGCTCAATTTGGCCAGCGCACCCAAGCCCAGCACCACGCCCAGGCCGGCCAGGTGCGCGGGCGTGGGTTTGGCGGCCGCAATCTTCACACTCAGTAATAGGCCGGCGGTCGTCAGCAGACGCAGCAGGTTGTCGTTGTTGGCGGCCGCGCCGATAAACAGCATCATCGGGTTGAAGGCGATCAAGGCCAGGGCCAGGTAGCGCGGCGCCGCGTCCGCGAACACGCCCCGCGCCAGGCGATCCGCCAGCAGCAGGGTCCCGGCATTCAGCAGCAGCGAAAAGGCGCGCAGCAGATAGACCGCCAGACGCGTGCCAGACGCTTCACCGGCCGGCGCCGGCCGGTAGTCGTTGACGTTGTGGGTGGTGCCGGGGATGCCAATGCGGCTGCGCGGGTTCTTGATGAACACGGCTTCCCAATCGCTCGTATCCACCCAGCGGATCAGGCCGGCCCCCAGGAGGTAATAGAGCGGCGGCTGGCTGCCCTCTTGCTCGTAATCAGTGTCCACGCCCGGCACTTGCACCGGCAGGCCGCGCCCCTGCGCGATCCAGCGTGTGACCGCCACGTGATATCCCTCATCCGGGGCCTCGAAGATCGGCGTGGCCCAGGCGTAGACGGCGCCCAGCAGCAGATGGGCGGCCACAATCACCATCAGGCCGCGATCCCGGCCTTTCACGGCGTCACCCGCACCCGGCCCAACAAAACTGAACCGCCGTCGGTGGGCCGGTCGCCGGCCTCCCACAGGCGCAGCGGCGCCAGGGTCTCCGGGTCATAGACCAGCACCTCCAGGAAATATTGGCCGGGCGGCGTGGCCGGATCAAGGGTCAAGGTATACGGGTCCGCGAAGGTTTCCCCCAGCCGCCAGCTGGAAGTCGGCGCGGCGCCGGCCTGCGGCCAGGCGTCCTGCGCGGCCCAGCGCGTCAGGTCCTCGCCGCGCACGCGGGCCGAGATCGAGTAGTTCCCGGCGATGGGGGCCAGCGCGCGCCAATAGAGCGTCAGCGTGAGCGGCTCACCGGCCCGCAGCACGCGCCGGTCCACGGCATAGCCGGTTAGTTCGATCAGACCGCCCAGGTTCTGGCGCAAGGCGTTGGGCACCGGGCCTAGGCGCGTCGTCACCTCGCGCCCCGCCAGCGCGATCTGGCCGAAATCCACCCACTCCGCACCGGCGGCCGTCCTCAAGCGCGCGCCGTCCCGCAAATCATAGACCCCGACGCGCACCTTCAGCCGCGCCGGAGAAAACGCGCCGGCCGGCAGCGCAATCACATAGTCATCGGCCCAAGTTTGCCCCGGCCGCAGCAGCGTGGTAGCCAGCAGCCCCTGGCCGGGATATCGGTCGCGCTGCGCCACAATGATCTCGTCTTCGTCCACGAGGTGGACGAAGAGACTCCAGTTGCGGTCCATGGCGATCTGGCTCTGCCAGTACAGGGTCAGGCGCACGGTCCCGCCTGGCTCGGCGGCTTCCGTCCGCAGATCGTAGCCCAGCAGCTTTAATTCGCCGCCAAAGTCCGCGTCCAGGCGCTGGGGGATGGCCGCGAGCTGCGCGGCGGACAGTTCGGCCGGCGGCGCGTAGTGCGGGGCGATGACGGCGCAGGGGGTCACGGCTGCCACACCGGCCAGGAACACCGCCAGCACCGCCGGCAGGCCGCGCCACAGCGCGGAGAGGCCGGCCACCATCAGCACGCTCAGGGCGGAAATGGCCGGGAAGATCAGCCGGCCCTGGGACGCCCACGTGATGCTCGTCCAGCGCACCAGGCCGGCCAGGATCAGGC
>JAGOBN010000648.1 GCA_017999235.1 Anaerolineales bacterium
GGGTGGCGATGATGAGCACGGGCGAGATCATCGGCAAGGTGATCGACCAGAAGATCTGGGCGTTGCCGGCGCCGTCCACCTTGGCGGCGTCAAAAATATCGGTGGGGATCGAGCCCATCGCGCCGATGAACATCAAAGCGTAGAGCGGCGCCCAGCCCCAGACCTCCGAAATGGAGATCCAGAACATGGCCCACCACGGATTGGACAGCCAGACCATATCCGTCAGTGCGGGGAAGATCCGGCCCAGGGTCAGCTGGATAATGCC
Organism: Anaerolineales bacterium; assembly: GCA_017999235.1. The sequence continues at coordinate 266 of JAGOBN010000648.1, forward strand.
GTAGTCCGGCTGGAGCATAAAGCGGAAGGAGTAGCCCTTGAGGGCCGGGCTGACCGCAAACGGGAAGATAAGGAACGTGCGGATAATGGTGTTGATAAAGCTGCGCTTCTGCAAGATGACGGCCATCCCCAGGCCCAGCACCAGTGTGAGCGCCACCGAGATGAACGTATATTCAATCGTCACCACCACGCTGTTGATAAAGAAGCGGTCGGTGAAGGCTTGCAGGTAGTTATCCAGGCCCACAAAGCCGTTGGGCGCCTTGGATTTGGTTAACTGCCATTGCTGGAAACTGAGCCAGAAAGCATTGGCCATCGGGTAAACCGTCGTCGCGAACACGACGATCATGGCCGGCGCCAGCATGACGTACTTTGCCATTCCGTGATGGCGAGAGTTGTTAATCATCCACGACCTCCAAACGACTCGGCAGGTGACCGGGGTCGGCCGTCGCCCCGCGCAGGCGGAGCAGTGGAGCGCGGGGGCGCCGGCTAGCCGGCGCCCCCGCGCGTTTCTCAACTTCGGGGTTTAGTAATAGCCGGCCAGGGACAGCAGGTTTTCCACGTCCGCGGCGGCCGTGTCCAGCGTCTCTTGCACCGGGGCGCCGTTAGCCATTTCGTTGATGGCCACTTCCAGGATCGCCTGGATCTGCAGATACTCGGGCAGCATCGGCAGGCCGCGGGCGTTGTCCAGGATCGCCAGCATGTTCTCTTGCAGGTTGTCGTACAGCGCGTTGATCTCCGGGTCCGCCATATTGGACTTATGGACCACCACCACGTTGATGAAGCGCGGATCAGTGTGATCCAGCGCCACGCGCTTCTCGTTCTCGGCGTTGGTCATCCACTTCAGATATTCCCAGGCCGCATCGGTGTTCGGGGAATTCTTGTAGATGCCAACTTCCCAGATGTAGCCGTAGGTGGCCGGGCTGCCCTTGCCTTCCCAGCCGGGGGGCGGGGCGAAGGCGACGTTGCCGACGACATCGGTCACGGCCAGGGTCGGGTTGATGAAGTTGCCGTACATCCAGGACCAGCCGATGAACTGGGCCGAGCGGCCCTGGGAGAGGTCGGTCTGGCCGGCCTGCTCATTGAAGTCCACGGCGCCGACGGGCGCGATCGGCTCGGGGCCGATCAACCAGTCCACATAGCGCTGGGTGGCTTCGACGCCGGCCGCATTGTTGAAGATCGGCTTCCAATTCTCATCGAACAGGTCGCCGCCATTGCTCCACAGCAGGGACTGCCACAGGAACATGTTCTGGCCGCCGGCGACGCCGTAGTAGGGGGCGAGGCCCGCGATGTCGGGGTTGGCGGCCTGGATGGCCTTGGCGTTGGCTTCCAGCTCCGCCCAGGTGGTCGGGACCTTCAGGCCGAGCTGATCGTACAGGTCCTGGCGATAGAACAGGGTGAAGGCGTGGCCGCGGAAGGGGATGCCCACCTGCTGGCCGTCTTTGTTGCGGCCGGGGGCCAGGTAGGCCTCCGGGAAGTCGGTCAGGTCATAGCCGTCGCGGGCCGCCAGTTCATCCAGCGGCAGGACGGTATCGAACAGGCCCGGGCCCCAGACGTCCACCCAGGTCACCAGGTCCCAGCCGCCGGCGCCGGTGGCGCCTTCCTGCTGGGTCAGGGTCTGGAATTCGCCGAAGGGCACATTGCCCCACTCGACTTCGATGCCGGTCAGTTCGGTGAAGGCCAGGCTCTTCTGGTTGAGCAGGAAGAACTGGGCCGCCGACTGGCAGCAGATCAGGAACTTAAGCTTGGTGCCGTTGAAGGGCTTGCCGGGCAGCAGGCCGTAGGGCAGCAGACCGGGTTGGGCGGTGACTTCAACCTGCGTGGTGACATCCACCTGGCGGGTGACTTCAACTTCAACTTGCTGGGTGACCACCTGCGGCGGCGCGGTGACGACCTGGGTCACCACCGTGGGCGCGCAGGCGGTGAGGAGCGTGCTGGCGATGAGCACCAAGCTGAGCGCCCATTGCACTTGAGAGCGTGCCTTTGACATTCTTCTATCCTCCATGGCGTGGCATAAATAGGGAACGGGCCAGTGATCGGGCTCGGATGAGACGCTTGATGGGTGAGACAACCTCCTCTACTTATTAATCGCCGCCCAGAGTGGTGCGTCCCCCGGATCCTGGCTGATAGCGGGCTAGCCATGCCAAGTTGGCCAAGTTCGCCGGGCTATACTGCCAGCCAATCCGGGGACACGCACCAGGCGTCTGGATGTCTGCGGGCCGCTCATTCACCTTGCCGGGCTGAGCGGCCCCTGGTGGTCTAGAACAACGGCCGGCCCGGCGCGCGCACGCGCAGCCGGTACAGCGTCGAGGACGCCGCAATAAACAGACTGCGGTAATCGGCGTCACCCCAGGTAAAGTTGGCGGCTTGCTCGGGCACCCGCACGCGCCCCAACGCCTCGCCATCCGGGCTGAAGATATGCACCCCGCCCGGCCCCGCGCAGTACACGTTGCCCTGCGCATCCAGCTTCATGCCATCCGGCACGCCGGCCCCCTCGCCCACCACAGCCGCCCACACGCGCCCCCCCGTCAAACCGCCGTCGGCGTGCACGTCGAAGACGCGAATGTGGCCGCGCGGCGAGTCGTTCACAAACAACCGGGCCTCGTCCAGCGAGAAGCACAGGCCGTTGGGCTGGCCGAAATCGTCGGCCACCCGGGTCAGGGCCAGGGTGGCGGGAGCGACCCGATAAACCGCCTGGCCGGGCTGCTGCTGGGGACGCGGCACACCCACGCGCGTCGGCCGCCGGCCAAAGTTGGGGTCGGTGAAATAGATGGCGCCGTCCGAGCGCACCACCAGATCATTCGGGCTGTTCAACTCGCGCCCGTCA
>JAGOBN010000056.1 GCA_017999235.1 Anaerolineales bacterium
ACCAAGCCGGTGGTGCCGGCCGGCGCCGCGCCGCCCTCCAGGATGACGCCGGCGTTGCTGGCGTCCAGGGTCAACGCGTTCTGGGTGATGGCGGGCAGAGGACTCAGCAGTGGGATGACGGCCGGCGTGCCGGGTGGAAAGGCGGCGGGCGAGAAGGTGATGAGGTCGCCGGGGCCGGCGTCCAACAACGCCTGCCGCAAGGTGCCGGGGCCGCTGTCGGCGGCGCTGGTGACCGTGCGGGTGGCCGCGCGCGCGGCCGGCGCCGGCGCGCTCAGCCAGGTGATCAGCGTCAGGGCCGCGCCCGCCCCCGCCAAAACCGCTACCGTCAACCAGGTCCAGCGTTGGGAAGACCGCATGCTTACGTCCCCGGTCCTGCCGGCCCAACCGCGCTACGCCGGCGCGGCGGACCAGGCTTGTAGATAAGATTCCGCTTCTTGCAGATGATCGGTGAGACGCAGGCGCCGGGCCAGCTGGGCCGCCGGCCGCCAATACGCGCCGGCGCGCGCGGCCAGCTCAGCGGCCTCCGGCGCGCCCAGGGTCCGCAGCGCCCAGAGGAAGCGGCCGGCGTTGTTGTAGGCCACAATCAGGCCCTCCGAGGGCGGCGCGGCGCGCATCATCTCAATCGCCTGCTCGGCCAATTCCAGCGCCGCCTGATAATTGGCCCGCGCGGCGGCCGGCTCCCCGCGCTGTTGATCGGCCTCGGCCGCCAGCTCGCGCACCAGGCTGGCCTGCTCCAGGAGATAAACCCAGTAATGGTCGTAGTCTTCGGGTTCCAGGCGCGCCCGCGCGTCCATCAGAATCTGAAACCCCGCCGCCGCGGCCTGGTGCGCCGCCGGCCATTGCTCTAAGGCGCCATAGGTGTAGGCCAGATGCCCGGCCAAGGTCACGCGCAGAATAGGATCCGGCGCGGCGGCCCCGAGGCGCTGATCGCCGGCCAGGTAATGCGCGGCCGCCTCCCGTAAGCAGCGGCCGCGGTCTTCTGGCTCGGCGGCGCCCAGCCCCCGGAACAAGGCGATGTTGCCCAGGCCCAGCTCCGCTTGCGCCGCCAGCCGGGGGAAAGCGCCCAATTCCGGCTGGGCCTGGAGATAATCCGCCTCGGCTTCCGCCAAGCGGCCCAGCCCGCCCAGCTTGGCGGCGCGATGGACGCGCAAGACCGCGCGCTGCGGTTCGGTGAGCTCGCCCGTCAGCGCCTGGGTGATGGTGTCCGCCAGATACTCCAGGTTGTCGGCCCGGGTGACAAACCGCCCGATGAGGTCCAGACACACTTCCATCTCCGCCGCCGGCAGGCCGCCCAACGCGCGCATCCGCGTCAACCGGAAGGCCGCCGCCCGGCGGTCATCCTGGCTGAGCGCCGGGGCCAGCAGCAGCTGGCGATGGGCCTGCGCCACGGCCGGCGCCAGCTCCGCCAGCGGCCAGGCAGGGTTGGCCACGCTCTCGGCCAGGCTGCGCGCCAGGCTGAGATTGAGCGGGCCGGCCAGCAGCGCGGCGGCGAGCCGGGCTTCGGTCTGCGCGCGGCTGGCCGGCGCGAGATGTTGGGCCGCGTACAGCCGGGTGAGGTCGTGCAGGCGGTAGCGGACGCCGCCGGCGTGCTCGATCAGGCCGGCGTTCCACAGCTCGCCTAATTCGGTGTCCGCCAGCGCGGGTTCCAAATCCCAGACGATCTGCGCGTGGGAGACCTCAAAGGGCGCGGCGAAAACCGCCAGGCGCTGCCAGTGGTCGCGCAGCTCCGGGCTCAGCGGCTGGGCGCTGGCGTTCAGCGCCGCCTCCACCGCGGTGTGGTGGAGCCGCACGCGGGCGTCGCGGGCGTTCGCCAGCCAGGCGGCCGCTGCGGTGGCCGGGGGCAGCTTGGTAAACGCCAAGGCCAGGTGGTGCAGCGCAAAGGGCAGGCCGCCGCTGAGTTCAACCAGCGGCTCGAGCGCGGCGCCGGCCTTGGGCCACTGCGTCCGCACATAGGTCCGGGCCTCATCCGGCGTGAATTCACCCAGCCGGTGCGCGGGCAGGCCAGCCACCGCTAATTGCCGGCGGGTGGTGACGATGAGCGGGCAGTTTTCGGGCGGCAGGAGCGCTTCCACCTGCGCTTCGTCGCCGGCGTTGTCGAGCACCAGGACCACGGGGCGTTCGGCCAAGCGGCTGCGATACTGATCCGCCAAGACCCCGTCCGGCAGAGACGGAATCGGCTGGCCGAGCAGTTTTTCCAGAACGCGCGCCATGACCCGCGCCAGCGGCGGCGGGGCGCCCGTGCCGTACAGGTCCACGCAAATCAGCGTCCCCGCCCGCTTGTCCGCGGCCAGCCGGCCCAGGCGCAGGGCCAGCTGCGTCTTGCCGACGCCGGGCGCGCCCCAGATGATGACGCCGGCGGCGTCCGCCAGCTCCGCCTGCAAGCGCGCCAGCTCCGCCGCCCGCCCAGTGAAGGCGCGGGTCAATTCCGGACACGGGGTATCCGCCGGCCGTTCCACCGGCTGAAGGATGACGATCTTATCGCCAGCGACGACATCGCCGCCGATGCTGACATCGCCGCCAGCATTTATCTGCGAAGAAGAGTCTGCGGAGTCCATGCGGAGCGCCTTATTGGGAGAGCCGAATCTCACCGACCTTCGCCCCCGTGGGTAAGGCTGTCCCCCGCCGTCATTATCCGCCTATCCCGCGGACCTGCCAAGACGCCGGGCCGCGCTAACGCGCGCCGAGGAAATACCACAGGAAGGCGAGCAGCAATGCCAGAATGACGGCGGCCCCGACGGCCACGATCGCCACTTTGACATTATCCAGCGGCTTGTCGCCGGCGGCCGCGCCGGTCTGCCCGTTCACCAGGACGCGAAAGCGCCGGCCGCGGTACTGATACGCGCCGATCCACAGCGGCAGAAGCACCAGCTTATAGAGTTCGCCGGAGAAGCGCCCGGTGCTCACTTCAAAGTTGCGCACCTCGCGGCCGGGCAGCACTTTGGCGCGCAGATCGCGCTGGGCGTCCCGCAGCATGCCGGCCCGGGCGTCCAGCGACGCGTCAGCCAGCGAGATATCGTAGAGGGCGGCCGGCCAATCCGCCAGATACTCCGGCTTGAAAACCAACAGGGCTTTGAGATCAAAAGCCGGCAGGCGGCGGAGCAGATCGGCCGGCAGAGCGCGGGAGGCCGGCTGGAGCCAGTGGCGAAAGAACAAGCTGTAGTCGCCGGTGCGGTGCAGCCACTGTTTGGTCCGCCCGTAGCCCTCCGCCACCTCGGCGCTCCAGTGCATGGTCGCGTCCATCTCAAACACCCAGAAGGGCGTGTAAGCGGGGCGCAGCTGGCCGCCCTGGCCCAGGTGGGCCAGGTCATCCGGCGCGAAGAAGCCGCGCCCGAGCCAGGCGCGCACCGCGGCGGCGGCGCGGTCGGCGGTGAGCGCCATGGGGATCAGGCCGGCCGGCCGCAGCAGATCGGCTTCCTCGGCCGCCGCCACCAGCGCGGCGTTGCCGCAGAACGGGCAGGCGGCGGATTTCTCGCCGGCCGGCAGCAGGGTGGCGGCGCTGCACTGCCCGCAGGTGAAGCGGCGCTCCCCTTCGGCCCAGCGGTGGCCCTTGGCCGTCGGCAGGGTGAAGTCCAGGGGACGGGCGCCATCGGCCAGCGGCACTTCTTCCACCGCCTCCACCAAGCCGCAGGCCGCGCACTGCAGGTCCACCAACTCCGGATCAAAGCGCAGGGCGCCGCCGCACTGGGGACAGGTGAAGGTGCGGCGCACGGCGGCCGGCTCCGGCGCATCGGGCGCGCGGGCGGGGACCGCCGCGCCTTCCGGCAGGATGTCCGCGGCTTTGAGTTGGCCGGTGAGCAGCGCCAGCCCGCGCCGCGCTTGGGCGTGGCTGGGCTCGGCCGCTACCGCCCACTCCAGATACTTCTGCTGTTCGGCGCGGTCACCGGTGGTGGCCGTCAGCCAGACCCAGGCGTCGGCTAGGTCCCGGTCGTACTCCACGGCTTTGAGCAGCAGTTCGCGGCCCTGGGCTTTGTCTCCGGTCTTCACGCACGTCCGGCCTAATCGAAAGAGGTCCTGCGCTTGCTGCCGGCGATGGTCGCCAAGACGGTCAAAACTCATGCGTCAGCCCCGCCTCTCGCAATCTGCCGGGCGCGCGCCAGGTCGGCCGGCGTATTGACGTTAAAGAAGGAAAGATGATCCGGATCGAAGCGCTCGACCTCGGGCGGATCGACAAAGCACACCCGCACTTCCGGAAAAAACGAGATCACGCGCATCCGGCCGGCCGCCAGCGCGGCCTGGATCGGCCCCAGGCACGCCGCCCGCGCATACACCGCCCGGAACGGTTCAGCCTCCAGCCGGCCCTCGGCCAGCAGGCGCGGCACCACGGCGTCGGCGTCCACGCTCAAGGCCACCAGGTGTTCCAGCAACGGGCGCACCACGAAGGGCATATCGCACGCCACGCACAGCGTCCGGGGCCGGGTGGAATGATAGAGCGCCGAGTACACGCCGCCCAGCGCCCCCTGATCCGGCAGGACGTCGGCGTACAGGGGCAGACCCAGGTAACGGTAAGGCTCCGGCTGATTGGTGACGATGAAGGTCTCGCCGCCCAGGCCGGCCAGACCGTCTAACACATCTTCAATCAGCGGCCGGCCGCGCACGGCCACAAAGGCCTTATCCTGGCCCATGCGTGAGCTTTTGCCGCCGGCTAGAACGGCCACGCTTAAATCCGGATATCGCGCCGCCATGCGGAGGATTATAGCGGATTGACGGGCCGCTCTCCGCCGGCCTACAATGAGTTCAAGCTGATATCCCGCGCGGAGACAGCCCCATGCCCGCACCTACCTTAGCCCAGGATTTAGACGCCCGCACCGCTCCGGGAACGCTGTTTGCCCCGCGTCCAGACCACGCCGTGACGTGCGTGGCGTGCGGCCACCGCTGCCTCATCCGGCCCGGCCGGCGCGGCATCTGCCAGGTGCGCTACAACGCGGCCGGCGTCCTGCGCGTGCCGTGGGGCTATGTCGGCGCCCTGCAGTGCGACCCCACCGAGAAGAAGCCGTTTTTCCATCTCCTGCCCGGCTCGGACACGCTGACCTTTGGGATGCTGGGCTGCGATCTGCACTGCCCCAACTGCCAGAACTGGGTCAACTCCCAGGCGCTGCGCGACCCGGCCTCCGAGCTGGCCGGCGCGCACCCGCAAGCCGTTACGCCCCAACAATTGGTGGCGCTGGCCGTGCGGGAGGGCGCGCAAGTCATCGGGTCCTCGTATAACGAGCCGCTGATCAGCAGCGAATGGGCGGCCGCCGTCTTTGCGGAGGCGGCGCCGGCCGGCCTGCGGTGCGCGTTTATCTCCAACGGCAACGCCACGCCGGAAGTGCTGGCGTATCTGCGCCCGCATCTGAGCGCGTACAAAGTGGATCTCAAAACCATGTCCGACCGGAACTACCGCCGGCTGGGCGCGGTCTTGGCCAACGTGTTGGACAGCCTGCAGCGCCTGCACGCGCTGGGGCTGTGGGTGGAGGTCGTGACGCTGGTGATCCCCGGCTTCAACGATTCCGACGCCGAGCTGCGTGAGGCCGCGCAGTTCATCGCCGCCCTCTCGCCCGATATCCCCTGGCACGTCACGGCCTTCCATCCGGACTATAAGATGACGGCGCCGGCGCCCACCACCGCGCGGCGCCTGCGCCAGGCGGCCGAGATCGGGCGGGCGGCCGGCCTGCGCTACGTCTACGCCGGCAACCTGCCCGGCCAGGTGGGGGATCTGGAACACACACTCTGTCCGGGCTGCGGGGCGCGGCTGATCGAGCGCCACGGCTATATCATCCACCGCTACCGGCTGACGGCGGTCGGCGCCTGCCCGGAGTGCGGCACCCGGATTGCGGGACTATGGACGAATCGGCCAGAAACGGTAAGATTATTGGGACCCGGCCGCCCACGGCGCACAGCGGAAGACCGGTAAGCCAGCGCCTGTAAGGAAGAGATTTGTATGCCTACCTCCAATTCCGAACCGGTCAAGTTTCTGTTGACCTACGATATCCGGCCCGACATCCAGGATCAGTATTTCCAGTTTGTGCTGGGCGAGATGGTCCCGACCCTGCAATCCATGGGGATCGCCATGGGCGGCGCCTGGCACACCGCCTACGGCAATTACCCGCTGCGCTTGGTGGAGTTTGTGGCCGAAAGCCGCGAGGCGCTGGACCAGGTGCTGGGCTCGCCGGTGTGGGAGCAGATGGAGAGCCGGCTGCAGCAGTACGTGGTGAACTACAATCGCAAGATCGTGCGCCTGCGCGAGAACGCTTTTCAGTTCTAAACCCGCGCCCGCCGGAATCAAAAAAGCCCGTCCGCGATGGATGGGCTTTTTGTTTACGCTTCCGCCGGCAGCGGTCCGGGGCCGCGCCGCACTTTCTCGCCGGCGGCCGGCGGCTCCGGCATGGGCAGCGCCGTCAACGCGGCGGCGGCGGCCACCGCGGTGTCAAACCGGTCATCCGGCGCCAAGGCCAGCAGCTTGAGCAGCCAGTTTTCCAGGTCGGCCGGGATTTCCGGCCAATGCGTGCGCGGGCTTTGCGGCAGGCTGTACAACTGCAGCGTGAGCCGCAGTTCCTCGCTTTCCGCCGCGAAGGCCGGCGCGCCCAGCAGCAGTTCGTACACCACCAAGCCCAACAAATACACATCCGTGCGCGGGGTGATCGGCTGGCCGCGCAGCTGCTCCGGCGCGCGGTAAGCGGCCGGCCCAAAGCCGGTGGGATTGGGGAAGAGCGGCGCGCGCGCGATCTGCGCCCGGCCGGTCTCGTCCACCACAATCTTTTCCGGCCGCAAGTCGCCGTGGACCACATTCTGGATGTGCAGGGCGGCCACCCCCTGGCACAGCTGCACCATCGTCCGCCATACGGCCGGCCAGGCCGGCTGGCGCCGGCGCCACTCGCGCAGCGAGAGGCCGTCCGGGCGCGCGCAGATGAAGGCGATCCAGGCCACGTCGTTGACGACGTCCTTGCACGGCAGCAGGCCGGCGTGATGCGTCTGGCGCCATTCGCGCGCCTGCTGGGCAAAACTGGTGCGCGTTAGATCGGTGGGCCGGCCGGCCACCACGCGCACCAGCAGCGGCGTGCCGGGGCCGCGTTCGGTGCCGCGATAAATGACGCCGGCTTCATCCGCGAAGAGCAGCTCATCCAGTTGATACAGCCCGCCGATGGTCTCGGCCGCCAGCCGCAGATGCTCCGGGCCGGCCAGGGCGGTGACGGCTTGCTGGCGGGTGCGGTAGAGGTGGACGGCTTCGCCGGCGCCGCTTTGTTCCAGGGTGCGCCGGACGTGGGTGGTGGGCGCCAATACGGCCAACTGGCCGTCAGGGTGCGCGCGGGCGGCGTCAACCAGCGCTTTGGCGCCCACCGCGTCCACGGTGGAAATCAAGGTCAGATCCGCCAGCACCCGGCCGGCCGGCGCCCCGGCCAGAGCGGCCTCCAGCCGGCGCTGGGCTTCGCCCGCCGATTTTTGATTGAGATGGCCGGCCAGGGCCAGGCTCCAAATGGCGTCGCCGCGCTCCTCCACCACCTCCAGGCTGAGCGGCTGGCCCAAAAACAGCTCCAGCCCCTCCACCCCCACAATCACTTCCGTGTTGAACGTCAGTTCATTGACCAGGGCATACTCGTGGGCGGCGCCGGAGATTTTGAAGATCTGCTCGTCGGAGTGGGTGGGGTCGTGGTGGAAGGTGATCAGGCGCTTGACGCGCGCGCGCTCGGCGATATCCACGCCGATGATGGCCGAGCTGTGCCCCCAGTCCGCCTTGCTCAGAAAGACATCGCGGAGCGAGTACTGCGAATCAAACACCAGCGCGTCGGCGTTGGCGAAAAAATCCACATAGCGGCGCAAGTTCGCCTCCGCCAGGGACTTGTACTCGCCGTCGCTGGCGAAGACAAAGACGCTCTCGCCGTCGTCAAAGCGGTAGGCGTAAGCGGTGCCGGGATGATAGAGCGCCAGGCTGGAGACCACCGTGCGCCCGATCTGCACCGTTTCGCCTTCGCGCAGCTGCACAAATTCCTTGTCCGCCGACATGGCATTGGGCGGGATGGGGAAGTACATCGGCGCCACCTGCTGGTGTTCCAGGTAGAGCTGGGGGTTGTAGTTGACGGCGTAGAAGATGAGCTTGTTGCCGGGGACATAGGCCGGCAGGAAGAACGGATACCCCTGGAGATGGTCCCAGTGGGCGTGGGTGAGGAAGATATGCGCCACGCCCTGGCCCTTGCCAAAGTCGCGCGCCATCAGACTGTAGCCCAGCGGCCGCATCCCGGAGCCGCCGTCGATGATGATCAGGTCGGTGCCGGTATCCACCTCCACGCAGGTGGTATTGCCGCCCACCAGCCCCCCCACGGTCGGCGGGAGGCTGGCGATATAGGCATGCACCGCCGCCGGATCGGCCAGATCCACGCCCGCCGCTCCGCTGAGGGCCCGAAACAGCTTTTCCCGCAGCTGTTCGGTCGAGAGCGGCGTGGGAATGGACCCGCGCACGCCCCAGAGTTTTATCCGCACAGTGAGAAGCCCCTCCCGCCCGATTGGTTTGTCAGGGTACGCCGCAGTGTAGCATGGAGCTTGACGCCGGGCAATTCAAGGCGCAGTTTGAAGCTAACCGGCCCCTTTACGGGTGCGGGAGGGCGGCATCCCGGATAGCCGCGATCAAGGCGGCCTCCAGGGTCTCCAGCTGGATGGGCTTGGGCAGAAAGCCATTGGCGCCGGCGGCGCGCATGGCGGCGATCAGATCGCCTTGCGTGTCGGAGGAGATCGCCAGGATGGGGACGTGCGCCAGGCGCGGGTCGCGCCGCATCGCCCGGCACAAGTCCACGCCGTTGACGCCCTGCATGTGGATATCCACCAGGATGATATCGGGGAGGTGCTGGTTGAGGGCTTGCATCGCCGGCAGCGGCCCGTAGGCCGCGTACGCCTCATAGCCGAGGAGCTTGAGCATCTGCACCAGCTGGTTGGCGATCATGCGGTTGTCGTCAATGACAAACGCATACCGCGTCTGGGCGGACATGTTAACGGCTCGGGCCTTTCTGCAGCGCGGCCAGCGCTTGTTCAAGCGCTTCCACGCTAATGGGCTTGGGAATAAACGCGTTGGCGCCGGCGGTCATGATGCGCGCGATCGTCTCCGGCTGGGTCTCGCTCGACATCGCCAGGATCGGCACATGGGCGGTGCGCGGGTCCCGCCGCAGGAACCGACACAACTCCACCCCGTCCACGCCCGGCATGTTGATGTCCAGCATGATCAGGCCGGGAAAGACCTGCGTCACCGTGTTAATGGCCCCGCGCGGCCCATAAGCGGTCCGCACCGGGTAACCCAGCAGGCCCAGCATGCCGGCCAGGCTGTCCGCCGTGTCACGATTGTCGTCGATGACCAATACGTACGGTGTGCTCATTGCCGTTATCCGTAGCTGGCCGGCCCCGGTCAGGCCGCGCGCAACGGGATGGTGGTTTCAAAACCCTCCGCCGTTTCGCGGATGACAATCTCCAGCCCTTGTTCTAAAGTCAGACGGCGTTGCAGTCGTTCCCGCAAACCGCCCGCCGCCAGGGCCGTCAGCCGTAACGGAGACAAGTTCACAATGGTGAAATCGACAAAGACCCGGTCTTCCAGATCACTATAAGCCAAAATGGCCCGCAGCCAGGCCAGCAGCAGGGTGGCATAATCTTCACCCCGCACTTCCATGGGACGCCGGATCAGGACCTCGGGCTTGGCGCGGCCGCCGGTGAGCGCCACCATTTCCCGGGCGGCTTCCACAAACAACGCTTCCAGCGTGGCGGCGCGCAGCCGCAGCTCCAGCCGATCCAGCCCGGGGTCAAGGTCACTCACAGATTGATTCTACCCGAAATAGCCGGCCGGCCAGCCCAGCGCCGGCCCGCAACCCTAACCAGGCTGATACGTAATACCCCATGCCGCCTGACGGCGCTACGCCTCCAGCCGGCCAGTGGAAACCAGAAGTGACCGAGCAAGAATCCATTGCCCGCGCCCGCGCCGGCGACGAAACCGCCTTTACGCCCCTGGTGGAAAGCTACCAGGGCGCGATCTATAACCTGTGCTACCGCATGCTGGGGGAGGCGCGCGAGGCCGAGGACGCCGCGCAGGAGGCCTTCTTGCGCGCGTATACCCAGCTGCGGCGCTACGACCCCACCCGGTCGTTCAAGACCTGGCTGTTCGCCATCGCCAGCCACTATTGCATTGATCTGCTCCGCAAACGCCGGCTGATCTGGCTGTCTATCGACGACGAGGCCCTGCCGCACCATCCGGCGCTCAGCGAGCCTTCGGCCGGCCCGGAAGAAAGCACCGTTCACCGGGAGCAAAGCGCGGCCATGCAGCGCCTGTTGGCGCGGCTGGCGCCGGAAGATCGCACCGTGATTGTGATGCGTTATTGGTATGACTTGTCTTATGAGGAAATCGCCGAGGCCACCGGCGCCACGGTCAGCTCCGTTAAGAGCCGCCTGCACCGCGCCCGCGGCACCCTGGCGGAGATGCTGCCCGCCGGCGCCCGGACGCCGGCCGCGCCGGCCCGGCCCCGTTTGGCGGTAGAGGGATAAACGCGATGAGCCACCAACCCTACAGTGATTGGATGCACCTGGCCCTCGAAGACGCCCTGGCGGCGGCGCAGCGCGCCGAATTGAACGCCCACCTGGCGGGGTGCGCGGCGTGCGCGGCCGCCTGGGATGGCTTGCTGCGGGTCGAGCGCCTGCTGGCGCCCGCGCCCGTGGCCGCGCCCCGGCCGGGGTTCACCGGCCGCTTTACCGCCCGGCTGCGACAGCGGCGCGCGCACCCCCCGGCCATCTGGGGAGCGCTGACGCTGAGCCTGGGCGCGGTGGGAGCGGCGGCCCTGGTCTTGCCGGCCGGCGTCAGCCTGCTCTGGTCACTGGCCCAGCTGGCCGGCCAGCCGGCGACTTCCGCCGCGTTTCTGGAGAGCGCCACCGCCGCTTCCGGGGTGGCGCGCACGCTGGCGAACGCCCTGTTCATCACCGCGCGCGGCGTGGGCGAGTGGGCGCTGCTCTCGCCGGCCGTCTGGGCCTTGCTGCTGACGGCCCTGGCCGCCACCGCCGCCTGGTTCTACTTAGTCCGCCGGCTCAGCCTGTCTGGGGCGCGGCAAGGATTACGGTTATGAAGAAGCTATGGTTCGCAGTGCTGCTTGCCCTAGCCGCCAGTTTATGGCTGGCGCCGGCGGCTTTGGCCCGCGGCTTGGCCGATGATGAAGTGGTAGTGGGCGAGAGCTTTACGCTCCCGGCCGGCCAGGTGATTGACGGCAACCTGATCGTCCTGGGCGGCAACGTAGTGGTGGAAGACGGCGCCGAAGTGACCGAGAATGTGGTCGTCTTTGGCGGCAGCGTCTCGCTGGCCGGCCGCGTGGGCCAAGACCTGGTGATCTTTGGCGGCAACGCGGATTTGCTCAGCACGGCGGTGGTGGCCGGCCAATTGGTGACCTCCGGCGGCAGCATCTCCCG
>JAGOBN010000649.1 GCA_017999235.1 Anaerolineales bacterium
GGACCTGCAGGCGATCACGTCCATCAGCTACAGCGAAGACGACGGCGAGACCTACACGGCCCTGACCACGGCCGACTACCTGGCCACCGTCGCCGGCGACATGAATCACCGCGCCAGCTACAACCTGCTGCGCGTCAGCCGGCTGAGTGACACGCTGTCGGCCTGGCCGGGCGGCCAGCGCAGCGTCAAGATCGTGGGCATCCGCGGCTATGTGGACGACCGGGATCTGGCCTGGGAAAGCACGGGCGACACGAGCGAGGACAACCCGCTCACGTCATCGGCCACCACCCTGACCGTCAACGACGCCGACGCGCTGGATGTCTACGGCGTGCTGGCGCGGTTCTCGGCCGGCCAGCTGCTGCGGCTGGAGAGCGAGTACGTCGAGACCACGCTGGCGATCGACACCAGCGCCAACACGCTGGGGATCGTGCGCGGCCGCAACAGCACCACCGCGGCCCAGCACGCCCAGAACACGGCCATCGACCTGTGGCGCGCCCCGGAGCCGATCCGGCGCGCCTGCATCATCCAGGTCAACCGCCAGATGGAGCGCGGCTTCCAGGGCTTCGGCGACAGCCGGGCCACGCCCGAGTTCGGGTCCGTCACCTACTCGCGCCAGTGGGACCCGGAGGCCATGGCGCTGATGTCGCCCTATCGTGAGCGGGTGACCGCATGATCGGCATCGAGATCGAAGACAGCGCCCTGGCGCGCCAGCTCCAGGCCTTGGAAGGCTTTGAGCCGGCCCTGCGCCAGGAGTTCGCCTACGCCGGCGAGCGCACCGGCCAGGACATGAAGCGCGACATGCGGGGCGGCGTGGGCAAGGTGTCGGGCCGGCTGGCCGAGGGCATCAGCGGCGCCGTGCGGCCGCAGGCCGGCGTGGACGTGGATCTGATCATGGGATCCACGGCCGCCAACAAGGGCTACGACTACGGCGCGCGGCTGGACAAGGACGGCCGCATGGTCTGGCAGTCCGGCAAATATGCCGGCCGGCGGACGTGGGGCTGGTTCGGTTACGCGGCCCCGCGCGCGGCTCAGCGGTTTTTCAAACGCAACTACCAGCTCGCGCTGGACAAGGCCGTCCGGAAGGCGGTAATAGGCTGATGGCGATCGAGAACTGGATGCCGGCCCTGGCCAGCAAGCTGGGCGAGATCACGGGCATCGAGCAGGTCCACACGTATGCGGATCTGCCCGGCGTGCTGACCGTGTTCCCCAGCATCGTCATCATGCCCACGCGCGGCCCCAGCGCCAACTACAGCGCCGGCGGCCCCAACATCGCCCTGCACCAGGTGCAGGCGACGCTCTACGTCTCGGCCCAGGTGATGCCCGAGGCCTACGCGCTGGCCGTGCCATTCATCGGGCGGGTCACGCGCAAGCTGGCCTCCGCCCTGCAGCTGGGCGGCCTGACCTACGGAAGCGGCCGCATCCATCACGTCATCCCGGATCCGGCCAGCCCCTGGTACGAGGGGCCGGGCGGCATCGAGTACGGCACGGACTCCAGCGGCGAACCGCGCCGGCACCTGGGGATTATTTTCCGCCTCGAAGTCAAAGAGACCGAGACCTACACTGTCTCGGCTTAGGAGCCTTACATGGGTACTCTGCATCTTTCCAAACAGCAATACGGTGTTGAGAGCACGCGCGGCACGGCCGTGGCGGCCACGCGCGTGCTGGCCTGCGCTCCCAAAGCCGTGCCGATGGACCGCATCTGGACGCCGCTCAAGAGCTTCAACGGGCGCGCCACGCAGTACAACCGCAAGCGCAACGACGAGTATCTGGTCCGCGACACGCTGACCTTCGACTCGGACAACCCGCTCTACTTCCAGGCCCTGCCGGTCCTGCACCAGTGCAGCCTGGACGGCACGATCACGCCGACGGAAACAACCGGCAGCCAGTCTGACTATAAGTGGGACGTTGCGCCCAGCTTCACGGCCGCCAACGCGCCGGACACCATCACCCTGGAGATGGGCGGCGAAGTGCAGGCCTACGAGGTCGAGCACGTCATGTTCGACAAGTTGAAGATCGCGGGCCAGATCCCGGCCGACGGCTCGGCCGCGCCGGTGACCGGCGAGTTTGGCTACTTCGGCCGGCAGCTGACGCCGACCACCTTCACGGCCGCGCAGTCGGTCCACACCGGGCTGGAGTACATGAACGCCAAGCTGGCGCGCATTTACTCGGACACCACCTGGGCCGGCGTCGGCGGCACCGAGCTGGCCAGCATCCTGCGCGGCTTTGAGCTGGAGATCGTCACCGGCAACGAGCCCAAGTTCTTCGGCTCGGCCAACAGGTATTTCTCCAGCTACGGCGAAGGCATGATCGGCGCGACGCTCACCCTGGACCTGGAAGGAAACAGTACGGCGGATGCGCTCTTCGACTTGTACCAGGCCGGCACCGAGCGCGCCCTGCAACTGGTGATCACCGGCAGCCAGATCGGCACCGGCGTGAATTACAAGTACCTGGTGTCGCTCTACGGTTACTTCGCCGAGGTCGTGCCGCTCAACCAGTTCGTCAATTCCAACACCCTGCACCGCGCGCTGTTCGTGGCGCAGGAGGACTCTAGTGGCAACATGCTGGACATCGACATCATTACCAACCACAACACGCTTTAGCCATGAGAATTATCGTCCCGCCGATCACGCGCCCGATCCGGCTCACCGATTACGCGCCCGAGTTGGTGCGCGAAGGCGGCGAGCCGATCACGGTCTGGGTCTGGGTCAATCCGCCGGCGCGGATGATTGACGAGATGCAGGGCCTGCGGGCGCGGTCGGTGGTGGTGCGTGACCAATTACAGACCATCCCGGCCGGCGATCTGGCGCCCGAGATCAAGGCGATCAGCGACGATGTCTCGCGCTGGTACGCGGCCATCTGGTCGCAGCACGCCGACCCGGCCACCCACTGGACGGCCGAGGACGTGCTGGCGCTGGACGGCAGCGAGACCGACCCCGCCCTGGGCGGGTGGCTGAAGGGTCGCACCTGGGACGCGATCAACGCACACCGGTCGGCCCAAAAAAAAGCCTAGACGCCGCCGTGGCCACGCTGGCCGCGAGCGGCCGGGCCTACGGCCTGCTGCGCGATGTGTTCGTGGCCCAGGCCCT
>JAGOBN010000650.1 GCA_017999235.1 Anaerolineales bacterium
AATCCTATGTCTACCCTAACTTGGCACCCTTTACGCTATGAAGACCTGCCCGCCGTCCACGCGCTGCTGGTGGCGGCGGCCGCGGCCGACGATCATGACCACGTGGATCCGCTGGCCGATCTGCAGGAACAGTTTGACGATGCGTGGTCGGACCCGGCGGTGGATGCGCGCGTCGGCGTGACGGCCGCCGGCGCGCTGGCGGCGTTCGCGCGCTGTTTCTGCAACCCCGAGCCCAGCGGCGAACCCCACGCTTTTCTGGATTATGAGGTGCATCCCGAGTGGCGCGGACGCGGGCTGGAGGCCGGCGAGCTGGATTGGCTGGAAGCGCGCGGCACGGCGCGGCTGCAGGCCTGGCCGGCCAGCCGTTCACCGCAGCTGCGGCTGGCCTTTGAGAACCGCCAGACCGAGCGGCAGGCGCTGGCGCTGGCGCGCGGTTATCAGCCCCTGCGGTACTTCTATCACATGCGCCGGGATTTAGGCGCGCCGCTCCCGGAGACCAGCCTGCCGGCCGGCCTCACGCTGCGCGTCTATACCCCCGATCTGGAGGAGCCGCTCTGGACCGCGCATAACGAAGCCTTTGCCGATCACTGGGATTTCCAGCCGCTGCCGCTGACGGAATGGCGGCAGTTTTTTATCCGCTCGGAAAGCTTCCGGCCGGAGTTAACCCTGCTGGTGTTCGACGGGGATGAGATTGCCGCGTACAGCTTCAACCGCGTCCACGCGGACGGCAACGCGCGCCGGGGCGTCAATGACGCGCACATCGGCTCGCTGGGGACGCGCCGGCCGTGGCGCAAACGCGGGTTGGCGTCGTTCCTGTTGGCCGAGGCCATGCGCCGCTTCCGGGCCGCCGGCTTTGACCACGCCACCCTGGGCGTGGACGCCGCCAACCCGTCCGGCGCGGTGGCGTTGTACGAGCGGCTTGGTTTTCAGGTGGCGCGGCGCTTCACGGTGATGCACAAGCCGCCCGTCTGACCGCCCGGGCCTACCAGCCGCGCATCCGCGCCAGCGCCCACTCGTACATCTGCTGATAGCCCAGCGCCGAGTTGCGCCAGGAGAAGTTGGCGGTCATGCCATTGCGTTGGATGGCGCGCCAACTGTCTTTGTCGATGTTGTAGATGTAGATGGCGCGCTGCAGCGCGTGCCAGCAGGCTTCCGAGCTGAAATCGTCGAACAGGAAGCCGGTGGCGGAATCCCGCACGGTGTCCGCCAGGCCGCCCACCGCGCGCACCACCGGCACGCTGCCGTAGCGCATGGCGATGAGCTGGCCCAGCCCGCACGGCTCAAACAACGACGGCATGAGGAACATATCGCTGCCGCCGTAGACCAACTGGGCGATCTCCGGCGCGAAGGCCAGCACCGCGCGCAGTTTGTCGGTGTGGTAGCCGGCCAGCTGCCGGAACATCTCCTCGTAACCGGCGTCGCCGGTCCCCACCACCACCACCTGGGCGTCGCCGGCGGCGCCGTTGAGCAGCAAGTGCATGACGTGCCCGACGATGTCCAATCCCTTCTGCCGGTCCAGGCGCGTCACCATCCCCACAATCGGCACCTCCGGCCGCTCGGGCAGGCCCAGCTTTTGTTGGAGCGCGCGCTTGTTATCGGCGCGCGCGTCGAGCTGGTTGGCGGTGAAGCGCTGCGCCAGCCGGGTGTCCGTCTCCGGATTGAAGACCTCCTCATCCACGCCGTTCAGCAGGCCGTGCAGGTCATAGTGGCGGAAGCGCAGCAGGTGGTGCAGCCCGGAGCCGCCTTCGTAGGTCATAATCTCGCGCGCATAATTCGGGCTGACGGTGTTGATCATGGTGGCGTGATAGATGCCGCGCGCCATGAAATTGACCTCGCCATAGCCTTCCTCGGCCAGGCCGTTGGTTAACAAGCCCATATAGCGGAAGACATCCCAGTTCGTGCGGCCCTGGTGCGCCAGGTTGTGGATGGTAAAAACGGACGGCAGGGCGTGGAAGCGCGGGTCATTCCGGCCGGCCGTGGCCAGCCAGGTGACGGCCGGCGCGGTGTGCCAATCGTGCGCGTGCAGCACGTCCGGCTGCCAGCCGAGGGCGTTGGTCAGCTCAAAAGCCGCCAGGCTGAAGAACGCAAAGCGGTAGGGGTCGTCGGGGTAGCCGTATACATTCGGCCGGTCAAAGAGGTGCCACTGGGCGATGAAGTAGATCGGCACATCACTGCCGGGCAGGGTGCTTTCGTAGATGCCGGCCGCGATCGGGCCGGCGCCGGTGTTCACAATCATGCCGCCGGGGCGCGTGTTGAGCTGGCCCGCCCGGCCCTGCGCCTCAATTGCGGCGTAAGCGGGCATCACCACGCGGACGTCGTGGCCCAGTCGACGCAGGGCTTTGGGCAGGGCGCCGGCCACGTCGGCCAGCCCGCCCACCTTGGCAAACGGCGCAACTTCAGCACTCACAAACAGGATTTTGAGCGGATGCGGCATATGGGGTCTCCCAATGGTGGGCCGATTGTAACGAATCGCTTCGTTCGTGGCAATAACGAGAATAGTTTATGTTGGCTTGACGGTGCTTCTTGCCGGCTGATAGACTTTGATGCGGGGAGCGGAGTGGCCGCGCTCCGCTGGCCGGGGGATGGAGACTGAATTTTGACACCGAAACCTGAAAACTCGTCCCGCCGGCCCGCTCGCGTCGGCCTGGAGCTTGGGCTGCGTCTGGCCGCGTATGGCGTTGCCCTGGCCTGTGTGGCGGCGGCCGTTTGGCTGGCCCGGCTGGATGTCTCCGCCCAAGGGGCTGCCACGCCGTTCCCGACCTTTATGCCGGCGACGGTCACCCCTCTGGCCGGCGCCGCCCAAGCCTTTCCCACCCTGGCCCCCCTGCCGGCCGGCCAGGCCGAGCCGGCCACCGTGACGCGCCTGGCCATGCTGGATACGGATATCCCCACCCGGGCGCGGGCCACCATCGAAAAATACGTGGTGCAGAAGGGCGACACGGTTTTTGGCATCGCCGCCAAATACAACATCAAGCCAGATACGATTCTGTGGGGCAACCCCGAACTGGTGGACAACGTCACCTTGCTGCGGCCGGGCAAGGAGTTGAATATCCTGCCCATTGACGGCGCCCTGCGCGTGGTGC
>JAGOBN010000651.1 GCA_017999235.1 Anaerolineales bacterium
GCATCGTCCAGACCCAGCGCGGCGTCAATGGCGGGGTGCGCCTGGGCCGGCCGGCCGGGGACATCACGCTGCTCCAGGTGGTTGAAGCCATCGACGGGCCGCTCTCGCTGAACTTGTGCGTGCGCAACCCCGGCTTGTGTCCGCGGGAGATGGACTGCGTGGTGCATCCGGTGTGGGAGCTGATCGGGGCGGAACTGCGGCAGCGGCTGGAAGGGATTTCCTTCGCGACCCTGGCGGCCACGGCCAACACCCAGCCGATCAGCCTATTCCTGCCGAAAGTCAGCGCATGACCTCCCCCTGGCTGAAGGCGGTGTACGCGGTGATCGCGGTGATGGTGGCCGCGGCCTTGAGCTTCGCCATCTTTCAGCCCTTAAAAGTGCTGCCTCGCATCACGCTGGCGCCCGGCCTGATCCTGACCGACCAGGCCGGCCAGCCGCTGACCACGGAAACTCTGCGCGGTCAGATCGTGCTGTACAACTTCGCGGCGGCCGAGTGCGCGGCGCCGTGCGCGGCCATGGCCGGCGTCCTGCGCGAGGTCCAGCGCGAACTGGAGACCGCGGCTTTAGACGGGCCGGCGGTGAAACTGGTGACCATCTCGGTGGATCCCGCGCACGACACGCCGGAGGTGCTGACCGGGCTGGCGGCCGCGGCCGGCGCCGACCCCGCGCGCTGGAGCTTCGCCACCGGCGACCCCGGCCTGCTCAAACAGGCCATTGGCGCCGGCTTTCAGTTGTTTTATGGCCCGCGCGCCGACGGGACCCTGCAAGTGGATCCGCTATTTGTGCTGGTGGATGGCTGGGGCCTCCTGCGCGCGGAATACCGCACCGCGGCGCCGGAGGTCAGCATCATCCTGCGCGATATCGGCTTAGTGGTAGACGAAGCGCGGAACAGCACCGGGGTCACCCGGTACGCCTACGAAGCCGCGCATCTGTTTTTGTGCTACCCGCGCTAAAGGGCTGGCTCTGGCCCGGCAGCGGCGTTTATCTGACTATATTCGGAGGAGAGAATCAATGAAAGAGCCCCAAACCCCGCAAGGCACCATCGTCATCTTAGTTTTGTATATCCTGCTGGTCGTGGCGCTGTGGGGCAGCGCCTATCTGACCATGCTCTCGCGAGGAATCACCCAATGAGCCAGCAGCCCTTACACATTCATCCGGTCGAACGCGCCTGGATCATGATCGGTCTGGGCATGCTGGCGGTCTTCGCCGCCACCGTCTTTATCTCCAGCTTTGGCTACGGCTTCCAACTGCCGGTGCCGGCCGGCATCGTGGATCCCGCGCTGGTGGCCACCCCCGGCGCCACCAACTTTGGCGAGCCCGGCCTCAAGGAGCTCTCGCCCGGCAACTACGAAGCCCGCATCCTGGCCCAGGCCTGGCTCTTCACGCCGAAAGAGATCACGATCAAGGCCGGCTCCAAGGTGACGTTCTATATGACCAGCCGGGACATCCAGCACGGCATTCACATCGACGGCACCAACGTCAATATGATGCTCCTGCCCGGCCAAATCTCCCGGCTCTCGGCCACGTTTGACAAGCCGGGCGAATACATCTATGTGTGCCACGAGTTCTGCGGCGTGGGCCACCAGACGATGTTCGGCAAAGTGATCGTCGAGCCCTAAGCCCACAAAGAGACCCCCGCCATGTATAAACACGAACATCGCCTGACCGCTTGGCACATCGGCATCGCCTTCACCTTCCTGGCCATCGGCATGCTGCTGGGTCCGTTCCAGACCTGGGAACACGCCGGCCTGAACCTGTATCCGGCGCTGAAAAGCATCGGCATCCAGAGCTACTACCAGGGCCTGACCATCCACGGCGTGCTGAACGCCCTGGTCTTCACCACCTTCTTCATCACCGGCTTCCTGACCTTCACGGTCGCCCACAGCTTGAGCCGCAACGTCCGCTTTCCGCGCTTCCAAACAGTCGCGCTGATCGTGATGGTCGTCGGCCTGCTGATCACGGCGGTGCCGCTGCTGGGCAATATGGCCACGGTGCTGTACACGTTCTACCCGCCCCTGCAGGCCCACCCGCTGTTCTACATCGGCCTGACCCTGGTGGTCGTCGGCTCGTGGATGGTGGGCTGGGGCCTGCTGTTCACCTGGGGTGCCTGGCGCAAGGACAACCCCAAGACCCAGACGCCGCTCATCGCGCTGGCCTCGCTCATCACCGTCGTGATGTGGCAGATCGCCACTGTCGGCGTGGCGGTGGAGATGCTGGTCCTCAACATCCCCTGGTCCCTGGGCCTGCTGCCCGGCAATGACCCGCAGCTGGCGCGCACCCTGTTCTGGTTCACCGGCCACCCGCTGGTGTACTTCTGGCTGCTGCCCGTGTACATCTCCTGGTACGGCATGCTGCCCAAACAGGCTGGCGGCAAGCTCTTCAGCGAGCCTCTGGCGCGCTTCTCGTTCTGGCTCTTCCTGGTCCTCTCCACCCCGGTCGGCCTGCACCACCAGTATGTGGACCCCGGCATCCCGCAGATCTGGAAGACCTTCCATGCCGTGCTGACCTACAGCGTCTTCTTCCCCAGCCTGCTGACCCTGTTCAACGTGGTGGCCTCGCTGGAAATCGCCGGCCGCTCGGCCGGCGGCAAGGGCTGGTTCGGCTGGATCTTCAAACTGCCGTGGGGGGATCCGTCCTTCACGGCCCAGGCCTTCGCCGGCGCCATGTTCGCGCTGGGCGGCATCAGCGGCATCACCAACGCCTCCTACAACCTGAACCTGGCCGTCCACAACACCGCCTGGATCCCCGGCCACCTGCACCTGACGGTCGGCACCGGCGTGGCGTTCTCCTTCATGGGCATCGCCTACTGGCTGGTCCCGAAACTGGCCGGCCGGGAACTGTTCAACCCCAAGCTGGCGCTGGCCCAAGCCTGGACCTGGCTGATCGGTATGTCCCTGATGTCCAACGGCCTGCACATCCTGGGCCTGCGCTACGGCGTGCCGCGCCGCTCGGCGCTGGGCATCGCGCCTTACATGGACACGGCCTGGGCCAACGGCTGGACGCCCTTCTTGATCGAGAGCGCGATCGGCGGCACCATCCTGCTCATCAGCATCGTGCTGTTCTATACCGTAATGCTAGGCAC
>JAGOBN010000652.1 GCA_017999235.1 Anaerolineales bacterium
TCCTAAAGTGAAAAAAGAAACGGTGAATACAACAAACGGCGCAGGCCGGCCGGGCCGGGTGCCTGCGCTGTAATGGGAGAGATTATAGCCAGCCGCCTAGGGATTCGTCAACGCGGCGGCGCCGGCCATCAACGCTGCAGGTTGATCACATATTTTTCCAAAAAGCGCTCCATCCGCTCCAGCTGGTCGCGGCGGTTGGCTTCCTTGGCGAACCCGTGGCCTTCGTCCGGGTACAACACCAGTTCGGCCACGCCGCCCGACCGCCGCACCGCCTCGGCAAAGTCCACCGACTGCTGGTATGGCACGGCGGTGTCCTCCTGGCCGTGGAAGAGCTGGAGCGGCGCGCGCACGGCCTTGACGAAGGTCAGCGGCGAACGCTCCTTCCACAGCCGGCCGGTTTCCGGCAGCCGGCCGATCAGGCCCTGCTCGTAGTTCACCTCAAAGCGGTGCGAGCCCTGCTTCAACGCATACATATCTCCGATGCCGTAGAGCGACACGCCCGCCGCCCAGAAGCCCGGATCCTGAGTCAGCGCCATCAACGTGGTATAGCCGCCGGCGCTGCCGCCGGTGATGACCACGCGCTGCGGGTCCGCCTGGCCCTGCCGGATGAGGTGCTCCGCGCCGGAGCGCGCGTCTTGCACATCCACCACGCCCCACTGCCCGGTGAGCGCGTCCTGATAGGCGCGCCCAAAGCCCGTGCCGCCGCGGTGGTTGACCACCAGATAGTGCCAGCCGCGCGTGGCGAAGTACTGGGCCTGCGGCAGCCAGGCCAGCGGCGACTCCGAGGTCGGCCCGCCGTGGATGTGGACCAGCAGCGGGCGCGGGGCCTGCTCCGCCAGCTCGCCCACCGCCGGGTAGAAAATCCCCCAGCAGGCGGCCTCGCCGGCGGTGGGCCAGGTCATGACTTCCGGGTGGGAGAGCGCGGCCGGCTCGACCAGGCCAATGCCGGCAGTGACGCGCACCACCGGCGCCGCCGCGCGGCCGGCGTCCAGCGTCGCCAGCAAGATCGGGGTCACGGGGTCCGAGGCCGCCAGCGCCACATGCTCGCCGCGCACGGCCAGGACGCTGTCAATAAAAGTCCAGGGCGTGGCGATTTCACTGACGGTCTTGTCGGGCCAGCCAACGCGCAGGAGCGTACTGCGGCTGGCCTGCCGGCGCACGGTGTAGAAGGCCTTGCCGTCCGCGCTCCAGCGCAAGGCAAAGCGGCCGGGGGTCCAATCCGGCCCGCCGATCTCGCCTGCGCCCGTGTCCACGCGCACCGGGTTTTGGCCGTCGGCCTCCGCCACCCAAACCGAACGCCAGCCGCTTTCGTCGCTGGTGTAGGCCAGGAACTTGCCGCCCGGGCTGAACTGCGGCGAGGCGTAGCTGACGCGCGGCTGGGCCAGCGTGGTGACGGCGAGCGGCAGTAGTTGGTACGCGGCCGCGGCCCGGCCGGTGGGCTTGGCGAAGGCCGCGATCATCAGCCGGGCTTCGTCCCAGGGCATATCGAGCGCGTTCCACTCCTGCCAGGCCAGGCGCCGGCCGTCAGCCGAGAAGACCGGGTTGAAGGCATACCACGGGTCATTGGAGACCTTGAGCGGCAGGGTCTGGCCGCGCACGTCCACCAGCAGGACATTGCAGACGCCCTTGACCTCGGCCAGAAACGCCACGAACTGGCCGCAGGGGGAAATGGCCGGCGCCGCCACGCCGTCATACGCCGGCGTCAGCGTCCACTGCGCGCCGGTGCCCAGGTCCAGCCCTTGCAGCGTGCCGCCCTTGGCGGCGTAAACCAGCACCGCCTCGCGCACGGCGAAGAGCGCGCCGCCATAGCCGATGCCCCCGGCCGGCGCCGGCTCGGTGGTGAGCGTCTGCGCCAGACCGGTCGAGAGCGTCTGCCGCACAATCGCCCGCCGGCCGTCCGCGGTGCGGACATAGAAGAGTTGATCCGCGCTGTCGCCGAAGGCCGGCTCGGAGAGCGCGTGGGATAGATAAACGCGGTTGAGGGGGAGGGGAGTGTGGGCCATGGGATTCGGTGATTGCGTGATGGGTGATTAATCCGCCGCGCCGGCGTCATGCCGGGCCTTGGCCGCCGCCACAAACGCCTGGAAGAGCGGGTGCGGCCGGTTGGGGCGGGAGAGGAATTCGGGATGGAATTGGGTGCCAACCATAAAGGGGTGATCCACCACCTCCGCGATCTCTACCAGGCGGTTGTCGGGCGATTGGCCGGAGAAGACCAAGCCCTTGGCGGCCAGCGGCTCGCGGTAGACATTATTGAACTCAAAGCGGTGGCGATGCCGCTCCTGCACGACCGAGCCGGCCGGCAGGTCATAGGCTTCATCCGCTTTCGTGCCGGGCGTGAGCTGGCAAGGATACAGGCCCAGGCGCATCGTGCCGCCCAGGTCCGCGATGCTGCGCTGTTCGGGCATCAGGTCGATGACCGGGATGCGCGTAGCCGGGTCAAATTCGGTGGAGTTGACGTCCTCCGAGCCCAGCGCATAGCGCGCGAACTCAATGCACATGGTCTGCATCCCCAGGCACAGGCCCAGGTAAGGCACCTGCTGTTCACGGGCGTGCCGCGCCGCCGCGATCTTGCCTTCAATCCCGCGCGCTCCAAAACCGCCGGGCACCACGATGCCGTCCACGTGCCGCAGCTGGTCCCAGCCGCGGCCCTTCTCCAGATCCGAGGAATGCACCCACTCGATCTCGATCTCACAGCCCACCGCCAGGCCGGCGTGTTTGAGGGCCTCGCGCACGCTCATGTACGCATCCTGCAGCTCCACATACTTGCCCACCATGGCCACCCGCACCCTGGGTTTGGGCCGGCGCACCTCGGCCACCAGGGCCTCCCACGCCGACCAATCCGGCGTCCGCGAGGCGGTCAGACCCAGCCGCCCCAAGACCAGTTCCGCCACCCGCGCGCGCTCCAGCAGCAGCGGCACCTCATACAACACGTTGGTGGTCACCATCGGGATCACGGCCTGCTCGGTGACATCGCAGAATAACGCGATCTTCTGGCACAGGTCGGCGCTGACCGGGTGATCCGAGCGGGCCACGATGATATCGGGGCTGATGCCCAGCGAGCGGAGCTCCCGGACCGAGTGC
>JAGOBN010000653.1 GCA_017999235.1 Anaerolineales bacterium
GGCCGGCCTGACCGGCACCTGCGCCTTCGCGCTCACCCTGGGGGCCTGGCCGCTGGTGCGCAACGGCTACGGCGTCATTCATCACGCCAGCCTGACCAAGGCCATTGCCATTGAGAAGTGCGCGTGAGCGGTTAGTTCAAGCCGCGTCGGCCGGCCGGGGGCCGCCGACGCGGCCTTAGGGGGTCCACCACTGCCACACGGCCAGCGCGCAGACGCCGGCCACCACCACGTACTCCATAAAACTGCCCGTGCGAAAGCGCAGCCGCCGCGGCCCCAGGCCGATTTCATGGCGGGAGAGCGGCCACCCCAGGCGCACGCCGTCGCGTGTCACCATATCCGCGGCGATGTGGCTGAGATAGCCGATTAGGAAACCCACGGCCGCCGCGCCCAGCCATGGGCGCACGGCGAAGACGGCCAGACTGAGCAGGCCCACCACCAGGGCGCTGTGCGTAAAGCCGCGATGCCCGCCGAAAAGTGAGCGCGCGCCGCCGGCCACCAGATCGGTGAGCGGGCCGCGCCGGCGCGCCAAGCCGGTCCGATGCGAGATCTGGCTGTTCGGGTTGTCAATATCGGGCAGGAGCGCGCCGACCGCGCCGGCGGCCAGCGCGGCCCCCAGCGCCAGCGGGCCGGCCGGCACCCAGCCGCCGGCGGCCTGGGACGCAAAGCCGGTGGCGGCGTCCACCAGCCAGACGCCGGCCAGCCCGACCAAGAGATGCGATCGGCCGGTCATGGCAGCGGCCCATGCCCCGCAGAAGCCGCCGCCAGCAGCCAGCCCAGTGCGGCGTCCCGCGTGTTGAAGACGCGCACCTCAAACCCGCGGTTGCGGCACGCATCCTCCCAAAAGCTCACTTCGGGCGCGGCCGTATCCAGATGCGGCATGATGATGGCCTCCCGGAAAGAGTTCCGGAAACCGCCGTGTTCCAGCAATTCCACCAGCCCATACAGGTCCGTAACGGAGTGTCCGCCGGCCAGGGCGCTGCAATCACTTAAGAACCGATAGGCCGTATGGGCTTGGCCCAGCCGAATAGTCTGATCCACGGCCGTGAGCAGTTCAACTGGGGTGAGCAAGCCCGCGTAGCGGGTTTCCACCACGGCCAGGCCGGCGTCATAGTGCGTTTCCCAGGGCATGGAGCGGCCACCTTCCGCGAAAGTTGAAGGCGCTATTTTACTGACTTGGCCGGGGCCGCGCCAGCCGCCGGCGGCGGGCGGGGGCCGATGCTATAATCGCCAGCCAATCGACTCAGCCTCTGAGGAGAACACCTATGTCCAGCCGCCCTGCCGCGCCCCCGCCGGCGCCGCGTCACACTGCCCCGGTGGCCGCGCCGGAAGGTTTTGTTCCGCCGCCGATCAGCAAAGTGGAAGACACTGGTCTGACGCTGTTTGACCTGGCCAGCCTGGCGCTCAAGACCCTGTACAACGCCGGCAACTTGACCGGGTTTCGCATCTCCGAGCTGATGACGCTGCCCTTTACAGGCATCGTGGATCAGGTGCTGGAATACCTAAAACGCGAAAAACTGGTGGAGGTGAAGAGCGCCGGCGGCTTTGGCGAAGGCGCGTACCTCTACGCCATCACCGGGGTCGGCATCGAGCGCGCGCGCGAGGCGATGGAGCGCAATCTGTACGCCGGGCCGGCGCCGGTGCCGGTGGCGCGCTACGTGGAGGCCATCCGCAAGCAGGCCGCCAAGCGCAAGACCATCACCCAGCGCGCAATGCGGGCCGTCCTCTCGCATCTGGTGATGAATGAGAAGACCTTTGGGCGGATTGGGCCGGCCGTCAACTCCGGCACCTCGCTGTTTCTCTATGGCGCGCCCGGCAACGGCAAGACCTCCATCGCGCGCGCCATCGGCCGGATGGTGCTGGGCGAGGAAATGTACGTGCCGTATGCCGTGGACGTGGACGGCCAGATCATCAAGGTCTACGACAACACCAACCACGAGATTGTGGCGGAGAACGAAATCGACAGCAACACCGGCGCCCTGCGGCCCGGCCCCAAGCGCGACACGCGCTGGGTGCGGATCAAACGCCCGTTCATCGTCGTGGGCGGCGAGCTGACGATGGCCGGCCTGGATCTGCAGTTCGACGAGGTCAATAAGTACTACGAGGCGCCGTTTCAGATGAAGGCCAACGGCGGCATGTTTCTGATCGACGACTTCGGCCGGCAGCAGATCCGCCCGCGCGATCTGCTCAACCGCTGGATTGTGCCGCTGGAAAACCGGGTGGATTACCTCACCCTGCACAACGGCCGGAAGCTGGAGATCCCGTTTGAGGTGCTGGTGGTGTTCTCCACCAACCTGCCGCCCAAGGATCTGGTGGATGAAGCCTTCCTGCGCCGCATCCGGCACAAGATTGAGATTGTGGATCCGGCGATCGAAGAGTTTCGGGAAATCCTGAAACGCGTGTGCGAGTCCAAGAAGGTGGCGTACGACGACCGAGGGCTGGCGTATCTCTACCAGGAGTGGTATGTGAAGCGCAACCGCCCGCTGCGCTCCAATCATCCGCGCGACATTATCGAGCAGATCCTGGATGTCTCCGCCTATCTGGGGCTGGAACCGGCCCTCAACAAAGACCTGGTAGACCGGGCCTGCGACTCGTATTTCGTCGAACTGTAGGCCGCCACCGGGGGACGACCGGCCGGTCGTCCCCCGGCTTTTATGGCCCCGCCAGCACTTCCAGCGCTTTATCCAGCTGCGGGTCACGGCCGGCCGCCCGGTCTTCCGGGGTGCGCTCCACGGCCACATCCGGCGTAATGCCCCGTTCGTGGATCCACTGCCCGGTGGGGGTCAGCCATTTGGCGATCGTCACGCGGATGGCGCCGTCGCCGGCCAGGCTGTGCGGCGCCTGCACCGACCCTTTGCCATAGGATTGCGCCCCCACAATCTGGCCGCGGCCGCGGTCCTGGATGGCGCCGGCCACGATCTCCGAGGCCGAAGCCGAGCCCTGGTCAATCAACACCACTAACGGGATCTGCGTCGCCAGGCCGCCGCGCTGCGCGGTGTATTGCTTCTCAGTCCCATCCCCAAAGCGCTCGAGCATCACCACGCCCTCCGGGATAAATTCCGAGACCACGTCAATGGCCGCCG
>JAGOBN010000654.1 GCA_017999235.1 Anaerolineales bacterium
CCGCCGTCAGCGCCCCGTACACGGCCGGGAAGCTGTCCGCGCCCTCAAAGCCCGCCGTCCACTCGGCGGGCGGGTCCAGCGGCGTCAGCTCTTTCTCGCCCGCCCGCGCCCCCCACAGCCGGCCCACGTGCCCCGCCACCGGCTCATACTCATAGACCAGCACGCCGCGCTCGCCGTACAGCTCAAAGCGCTGGTAGTTGCGCCGGCCGGCCGCCACCCGCGAGAGCTGGAGCGTGGCCTGCCCCCCGGCCGCGAACTCCAACACCAGCGCGGCGGCGTCATCGGTCTCCACCGCGGCGCGGGTGCCATCGGCGCGCGGCCGCTCGGTGATGAAGGTCTGCAGGCTGGCGGCCGCGCGCCGCGCCGGCCCAAACCACCACTGCAGCAGATCAATGCCATGCGCGCCCAGATCGCCCAGCACCCCGGAGCCGCCCTCCGCCAGACGCGTCTTCCAGGAAGCCGGCCGGTCCGGGTTCAGCCACGAGCCGTGGAGATAGCTGGCCTGCGCGTGATGCAGACGCCCCAGATAACCCTCCGCCAGCAGCTGTTTCACGTAGCGCGGGATAGGCATGCCTCGATACGTGAAAAAGGTCAGATGCCGCCGGCCGCGCGCCTGGGCCTGGGCCAGCATCGCCTCCGCTTCCTCCAGCGTCAGGCCAAGCGGCTTCTCGCAGATCACGTGCGCGCCGGCCGCCAGCGCCGCCAGCGTCATCGGCGCGTGCTGGTGGTTGGGCGTGGCCACCACCACCACCTCCGGCTGGATCTCCGCCAGCAGCTGGTGGTAATCCGTAAACGTGCGCGGCACATCAAAGCGGGCGGCCAGCTCCGTCAAGCGCGCCGGGTTACGCCCGCACAGCGCGGTCAGGGCCACATGGGGCAGCGCCCGCAGGCCGGGCAGATGCGCGCCTTCCGCCCACCAGCTGGTGCCCAGGACAGCCGTGCGGATCCGGCGCTTGTCCGCGGCTTCCAGGGCCGCGCCCAGCAGGGTGGCCGCCGTCGCCACCGTCGCGGCCTCGCCCGCGGTCAGCGGGTGCAGCGACTCAACATTGAGCACGCCCTGCAGTTGTCCGCGCACGCGGATGGGCGTCACCAGCTCGGCTACCACCGGCACCCCCGGCAGCGGCAGGTAATCCGGATCCTGGCGCACATCCGCCACCAGCACCTGCCGGCCGGCGCGCATGGCGCGGCCGATCAGCCCGCTGTTTTTGGGCTGCCGGAAGCGCCCCACCGCGTCCGGGAAACCGGCATAGTTCGAGGCGCGCAGCAAGAGCTGTTCCGGATCAGCCGGATCCAGCAGCAAGACGCCGACATCGATGTAATCCAGCGCCGTGCCCAGCGCCGCGACCACCTGGGCCAGCACATCATCGGGCGGCCGGCCGGCGGTCGTCAGGCGTTGCACCAGGTCAAGCAGAGCGGCGTGAGCGGCGGTGTGAGGCATAGACCGGTAGTTTAGGCGCGATGAGCCTGAAAGACAACTCCAGCGGTTTTGACGGGCGGGGCCTCCGCAAAGTCAGCTAAACACCCATCGGGGATGGTCACGGAGATACCGAGTCTTTTTCGTGTCCTTCGCGCTTTTCGTGGCTACACCAGCGGCGTGACCCAGCGCCGGCGTGGAGACCCTGTTTTGACGCGGCCGGCCATCCCGCGTACGATAGCGGCCGGCGTCCTGTGCGCCAGAAAGTTGACTGACCGCCATGCCGGACCTGACCACCTGGGAAATCCCCGTGCAGGGGATGGATTGCGCCGATTGCACCCGCCACGTCCAGCACGCCATCGCGGCGGTGCCGGGTGTGCAACACGTGGACGTTTTCTTGAGCACCGAGAAGGCCGTGGTGCAGTTGGACCCGCGCGCCGTGGACCTGGCCGCCATCCGCCAAGCCGTCAGCGGCGCCGGCTACACCGTCAGCGCCCCCGCGGCGCCCGCCGCCGAACCGCCGCCCGCCCTGCGCGCTTATGGCCGGCGGGTGCTCACCGTCCTGGCCGTCGTCTTCGGCGTGGTGCTGTTCGTGGTGGTGCTGGGGGAATGGCTCGGCCTGTTCGAGGCGCTCACCGCCCGCGTGCCGTGGATCATCGGGCTGGGGCTCGTCCTCGCCGGCGGCTGGCCGGTCTTCAGCAACGTCGCGCGCGCCGCCGCGCGCCGGCAAGTCACCGCCCACACCCTGATGACGCTGGGCGTGGCCGCGGCGCTGGCCATTGGCGAATGGGCCACCGCCGCCGTGATTGTGTTCTTCATGCGGGTGGGCGAATACACCGAGCGCCTGACCGCCGAAGGCGCGCGCCGCGCCGTCAAAGACCTGGCCGCGCTGGCCCCGCAGACGGCGCGCGTGGAGCGGGCGGGCGTCGAGCATCTGATCCCGGCCGGCGCGGTGCGGGTGGGCGAACGCGTCATCGTCCGGCCCGGCGAACAGATCCCGGTGGACGGCGAGGTGGAAGCCGGCCATGCCACGGTGGACCAGGCGGCCGTGACCGGCGAACCGCTGCCGGTGGAGGCCGGCCCCGGAGCCCGCGTCTTCGCCGCCACGCTGGCGCGGGCCGGCAGCCTGCGGGTGCGCGCCACCCGCGTCGGCGCGGACAGCACCTTTGGGCGCGTGGTCAAGCTGGTGGAATCGGCCGAGGCTAACCGCGCCGACGTGCAGCGCTTCGCCGACCGCTTCACCGCCTACTATCTGCCCGTCGTCGCCGGGCTGGCCGCCCTCACCTTCCTCATCCGGCGCGATCCCAGCGCCACCGCCGCCGTGCTGGTGGTGGCCTGCTCGTGCGCGGTGGCCCTGGCCACCCCCATCGCCGTGCTGGCGTCGGTGGGCGCCGCCGCCAAGCGCGGCCTGTTGGTGAAGGGCGGCAAGTATCTGGAGATCCTGGCCCGCGCGGATGTGCTCCTGCTCGACAAGACCGGCACACTGACGCTGGGCCGGCCGCGGCTCACGGATGTCCGGCCGTTCGACGGCGCGCCGGCGGCCGAGCTCCTGGCGCTGGCGGCCGCCGCCGAACGCTACTCCGAGCATCCCCTGGCCGAGGCCGTGCGCGCGGCCGCCCGGGAGCGCGGCCTGGCGCTGGCCGAACCGGAAGATTTTCACGCCGT
>JAGOBN010000655.1 GCA_017999235.1 Anaerolineales bacterium
GTGCTGCGCCAGGGCGTGCAGGGGATCACGGAGCTCATCAACCGCCCGGGCCTGATCAATGTGGATTTCGCCAATGTGCGCGCCGTCATGCAGTCCGCGGGCAGCGCCATGATGGCCATCGGCCAGGGGAAAGGCCCCGCCAAAGCCGAAGACGCCATTCAGCAAGCGCTCAAGATGCCGCTGCTGGATATTCCCAGCCTGCGCGGGGCGCGCGGCGTGCTGGTTCACTTCACCGGCGGCGACGACCTCAGCCTGCACGAAGTGGGCGTGGCCGCCGAGCGCATCCGGCAGTTTGCGCCGGATGCCGAGATCGTCTTTGGCGCCGCGCATGACCCGGTGTGGACCGGCCGCGCGCAGGTGATCTTGATTGTCACCGGCTTTGACCCGGCGCCCGCTCCCGCGGCCCCGATCCGCTTGGCCGTGCCCGAACCCGCCCCGGTCAAAGAAGCCCCGGCGGCCGGCCACCTGGCGGACGCGCTTTTCAGCCGCGCCCTCGCCAGCCCGGAACCGGAGCCCGAGGCCTTTATCGCCACCCAGCCGCCGGCCGCCGATCCCAACGACCTGGATGTGCCGGCCTTCATCCGCCGGCGGCGCAGCCTGCGCGATTTTCGGGCGTGAGGGCCGGCGCTTTGGCACACAACTTGCAATGTAACCCACAGGAGGATGCGGCGATGGCCCTTTCCCCGCCCCAGATCGAAACCATTGCGCGCCAGGTTTACAACCAATTCCCGGAACTGAATGGCGCCCGGCCCGTGGTCCAAGCCCAGGCCGGCGCCAAAACCGCCGGGAGCCTGAACCGGTTTGTGCTGATCTTCAAGGGCGCCGGCCGAAGCCCGGCCGGCCAAACCATCCCGCGGATCGTGCGCGTCGTCGCCGATGACCGCGGCCGCGTCGTCAAAATCAGCACCTCACGCTGAGCACTCATCGCCAGGGAGATTACTCATGCTGCACCTGCCTCAACTCCAACTGCCGCACGCGCTTCGGCAGCGCGCCACCGCCGCCGCCGCCGACGCCCAATTACTCGTCCTGCACGGCGTCATCCGCGGCGGCCGTCTGGCGCGGCGCGTGCAGCACTGGGCCAAACCGATCCGCCCTTATTTGTGGGTGCTGCCGGCCTCCTATGGCCTCGGCCTGCTGGGTGGCTATATATTGTTCGTGCGGTAAGTCCCCCCGCCGCTTAACGGAGTCTCCCCACCAAGCGGCCTCCTCGTTCCGTCTTCACGCCAGGCGCAGCGGCCCATCTCCCGGACCGGTGCGCCTGGCTTTGGTTATATAATGGTTTACAGTTGTCCTAAAGCTGAGTAAAATTTGTTGGCGAAGGGTTTCTTTAGACAATAAATGGGGGGTGCGGGTTGAATCTCGCTCAAAGAACGCTTTTATGTTGGAAAGCAAGGCTAGCCACAACGTGGTTCGGCTAAACCCCTTTATTTTTTTATTGGTGGCCGCGGTCGTCTTCATGCTTATCGGCGGCCTGACGATGTTTTCGGTCGTTCACGATGAGCCCGTGCCGCCGATTCCGTCGACGCCGACCGCCGCCCCTTTCCTCGAGGGGGGCCCGACCAACGATCAGATTGCCATCTTGATTCTGGTGGTGAACGATCATGCGGCCGCCCAGCCCGAGCTGGAAGGCTGTTGGGTGCTGACGTTTCGGCCGGATCTCAATCAGTATTTCTTCCTGGGCTTTTCGCCCGAAACCCCGGTTGATCCCACTTACACACTGCTCAGCTACTATAATGCCCGGCCCGATCTAACCCTGGAAGACCGCACCCGGTTCATGGAAGAGGGCTTGAAGATCGTGTCCGAGGGCGGTTTGATGATCCGGTATCGCCTGCTCCTGGATCACGCCGGCTTAGCGGCCATGGTGGATTTAGTGGGCGGGCTCAGCCTGGACGCCGGCCAGCCCCCGCTCTCCGGCGCCGAGCTGCTGGCGCGGTATGCGGCCCTCCCGCCGGACGCCACCCTGCAGCGGCTGGAATTTCAGCAGCACTCGTTGGAAGTCTTCGGCCAGGCCCTGCAGCGCCAACCGTGGACGCCGGAGACGCTGCGCGTGTTGTACGATCACTTCCAGAGCTACAGCCCGGACGCGGCCGAACTGCTGGAGCTCGCGCTGCGGGCCGCCCCGCTCGCCCAGGCCGATATCAGCATCCGCGTCTCCGACTTGCCTCCCCAGTGAGCGCGTCCGCCGCATAACCTGCCGCTTGCCAGTACAATCAGAGTGTCGGCCCGCGTGATCCCTTTTGTCGTCCACTGAGGTTCGGGTATGCCCAACGCCACTCTAGAAGCCGTCGTCCGCACGCTGCTCACCGAAATCGGGGAAGACCCGGAACGGGAGGGTCTGCGCGACACGCCGCGCCGCGTGACCAAAATGTACGCGGAGCTGCTGGCCGGCTACGCCACCGATCCGGTGGCGCTGATCAATGACGCGCTGTTCGAAGTGGCGTACGATGAGATGATCGTGGTGCGCGACATCGAGTATTACAGCCTGTGCGAGCACCACCTGCTCCCCTTCCTGGGGCGCGCCCACGTCGCGTATCTGCCCAAGGGCAAGGTCCTCGGCCTCTCCAAAATCCCGCGCGTAGTGGATATGTACGCGCGCCGGCTGCAAGTGCAGGAGCGGATGACCACCCAGATTGCGGATTTTCTGATGGAGGTGCTGCAGCCGCTGGGGGTGGCGGTGGTGCTGGAGGCCAGCCACCTGTGCGCCATGATGCGCGGCGTCAAAAAGGCCGAGGCGCTGATGGTTACCAGCGCCATGCGCGGCATCTTCCGCAGCAACCCCACCACGCGGGCCGAGT
Organism: Anaerolineales bacterium; assembly: GCA_017999235.1. The sequence goes on from JAGOBN010000655.1 coordinate 2,796, forward strand.
TCATGGCGCACATCCAGCGGCCGGCGCACAAAGAGTTGTAGGCCGGCTCAGCGCCGAGAGCGCAGGACCCGGCCCAGCATCGCCGCCCACACATCGCCGGCGCGCCCCAGACAGGCGGCGCAGATCAGACTCACCGCTCTAAGCCACATTCATCCACCTTGCTTTCCGGAGGCCCCATGACCAAAGAAGCCTGGCGTTACGTTCATCTTACCTGGCCGGAAATGATCGCCGCGCTGGTTCGCCGGCCTCAGCCGGTTGTGGCCATCCCCATCGGCGCCGGGGA
>JAGOBN010000656.1 GCA_017999235.1 Anaerolineales bacterium
CTGACGCCGGACGCCTTGTGGGGGATCAACGCGTCGTTGTACGCGCATCTGGCGCGCACGGCCGAGCATTTTTGGCTGGCGGAAGCGGACGGCCAGGTAGTGGGCTACGCGCGCTCAATCCGGCGCGCTGACGTGCGGGAACTGACCGAGTTCTTTGTGCGGCCGGGCCGGCAATCGGCGGGCGTGGGCCGCGAACTGTTGGCGCGGGCTTTTCCCTCCGCCGGCGCGCGCCGGCGCGTGATCAACGCCACCATTGACCCGCGCGCCCAGGCCCGTTATTTGAAGGCCGGCGTTTATCCACGGTTTCCTATCTACTACTTCTCGCGCGCGCCGGAAGCGGCGCCGGCGGGGGCGCTGGGGGACCTAACGGCCGAGCCGGCCGCCGGCGGGCCGGAAACCCTGGCAGCGCTGCGCGCCATTGACCAGGCGGTGCTGGGCCACAGCCGGGAGGTGGACCACGCCTGGCTGCTGACGGACCGGACCGGGTTTGTGTATTGGCGCGGGGGCCGGCCGGTAGGCTATGGCTATGTGGGGGCGCGCTGCGGGCCGTTCGCGCTGATGGAAGCGCGGGATTATCCGGCGGTGCTGGCGCACGCCGAGACGCGGGCCGCCGAACAGGGCCGGCCGCGCTTCAGCCTGGAAGTGCCGATGGTGAACCAGGCGGCGGTGGATCACCTCCTGCGGCGCGGCGCCGCCATCGACAGCTTCTTCACGCTGCTGATGCAGGATGCGCCGTTTGGGCGGTTTGAGAATTACATCCTGACCAGCCCGCCGTTCTTCTTGTAGGCGGCCGCGGTTAAAACAAAAACGCCGGGCCCACAGGCGCCCGGCGTTTTGCTGAAGTAGCGCGGCGCTTAGTGGCCGTGGCCGTCGCCGCCGTAGAACTGGGTTTCCTCGGTGGAGCCTTTCAGCGCAGCGGTGGAGACCTCGCCGCCGGTCACCGTCGTCTGCACCTGGTCAAAGTAGCCGGCGCCCACAAAGCGCTGGTGCTTGACGGCCTTGAAGCCCATGGTCTTTTCCATTTCAAACTCGCGCTCCTGCACGCGCACAAACGCCGTCATCCCCTCGCGCGCGTAGCCGTGCGCCAGGTCGTACATGCTGGCGTTGATGGTGTGGAAGCCGGCCAGGGTGATGAACTGGAACTTGTAGCCCATGGCGCCCAGCTCGTCCTGGAAGCGGGCGATGTCCTTGTCATTCAGCTTGCGCTTCCAATTGAAGGACGGGGAACAGTTGTAGGCCAGCAGTTTGCCCGGATACTGGGCGTGCAGGGCGCGCGCAAACTCGCGCGCCTCGTCCAGGTCCGGCGTGGAGGTCTCGCACCACACCAGGTCCACATACGGCGCGTATTCCACCGCCCGGGCCACCGCGTACTCCAGGCCGTTCTTGACGATGTAGAAGCCGTCGGCGGTGCGCTCGCCGGTCAGGTGTTCGTGGTCCACGCGGTCGATGTCGCCGCGGATCAGGTTGGCGCCCAGGGCGTCGGTGCGGCCGATCAGCACGGTCGGCACGCCCAGCACATCGGCGGCCAAACGCGCGCTGATCAGTTTCTGGATGAAATCGTGGATCGGCACCAGCACCTTGCCGCCCATGTGCCCGCACTTCTTGAGCGAGGAGAGCTGATCCTCCAGATGGATGCCGCCGGCGCCGGCCTCGATCATGCTTTTGACCAGCTCAAAGGCGTTGAGCGGCCCGCCGAAGCCGGCCTCGGCGTCGGCCACAATCGGCATGAAGTAGTCGACGCTGCCTTCCTGCTCCATGTGCTGGATCTGGTCGGCGCGGATCAGGGCGTTGTTGATCTTGCGCAGGACGGTCGGCACGCTGCCCACCGGATACAGGCTCTGGTCCGGGTACATGGTCAGCGCGTCGTTGGCGTCGCCGGCCACCTGCCAGCCGCTCAGGTAGATGGCCTTTAGGCCGGCCTGCACCTGCTGGACGGCCTGGTTGCCGGTCAGCGCCCCCAGCGCGCGGATATACGGCTCGGTGTGCAGGAACTGCCACAGTTTGGCGGCCCCCAGCCGCGCCAGGGTGTGATCCAGCTCCAGCGAGCCGCGCAGGCGGTCCACCTCTTCCGCCGTATACGGGCGCTTGATGCCCTGCCAGCGCGCGTCCGTGGCCCAGGCGTTTTTTAGTTCCTCGACGGATAAGCGGGTCATCTCAACCTCCACAGGGAAATGAATAAATCGGCCAAGCCGACAAAAGCGGGCACGGTCTTGGAATGGGTCTGATTAATCCCCACTCTAGCACGAATTGTGAATGAAAGAACAGACGGCTTATAAGGTCGCTGATCGGACGGCCCCGCCTGGCCGGGCAGGCAGGCGGCGGGAGGGGAACACCAACGCCCCGGCGGCCGGCGCCGGCCGCTACTCGTCGAGCGGGATGGTAAAGGAGAAGGTGCTGCCCTGGCCGGTGCGGCTGGTGACCATGATCTCGCCGCCCAGCACTTCCACCAGCCGCCGCGCCAGATGCAGGCCCAGCCCCCAGCCGCTCTCCTGCCGGATGGCCGGCTCCTCCGACCGGAAGAAGGCTGTGAAGAGCTTCTCCTGGTCGGCGGGCGAGATGCCCACCCCGGTGTCTTCGACGCTCAGACGCAAGTGGGGGGCGTCCGGCTCGGCCGTGACCGTGATGCGGGCGCCCACCGGCGAATACTTGTTGGCGTTGCTGACCAGGTTGGTGAGCACCTGCGCCAGCCGGGAGGGGTCGGTGCGCGCCTTGGGCAGATCGGCCGGCACGCGCACGTCCACAGTCTGGCGTTTGGCGTCCAGCGCGGCCTGCAGCGGCTTGAGCGCGTCCTGCACGGCGGCGGCCACATCCACGGCCTTGAGATCGATTTTGATCCGGCCGGCCTCGATGCGCGAGATATCGGCCAGGTCCGAGACCAGCACCGCCATGCGCTCGACGTTGCTGCGGATGGTGTTGAGAAACTGCTTCTGCTGGTCCGAGACCGGGCCGGCGATGCCGTGCAGCATCAGCTCGGCATAGCCCTTGATGGACGTCATCGGCAGCTTCAGCTCGTGCGAGACGGTGCGCACGAACTCGCTCTTGGCGTCGTTGGCGCGCTTGAGGGCCGCGTACAGC
>JAGOBN010000658.1 GCA_017999235.1 Anaerolineales bacterium
GACCATCTGCAGGGCGGCGCGCAAAAAGCCGCCGTTGTTGTGGCCGAACTGCGTGGCCACAAAGCCGGGATGCACGGCGTTGGCGGTCACGGCCGTCCCCGTCAGCCGGCGCGCCAGCTCATACGTAAACAGCACATTGGCCAGCTTGGATTGGCTGTACACGGCAAAGCCGCTGTAGCGCCGGCGGTTCTCCAAATCATCGAAATCCAGCCGACCGCCGAAGTGGGCGGCAGATGACACATTGACCACACGGCCGGCGCCGGTATCTCCGGCCGGCACCGCGGCCAGCGCGTCCCAAAGCAAATTCGTCAACAAGAAGTAGCTCAGGTGATTGAGCGCGAAAGTCAGCTCGATCCCGTCGGGGCTTTCCTGGCGCCGGTCCATGTACGCGCCGGCATTATTGACCAGCACATCCAGCCGCGGCGCCCGGCTCAAAATCTCATCCGCCACACGCCGCACCTCGGCCTGGGCTGAGAGATCAGCCACCAGGTAGTCCACCTGGGCGTTGCCGGTGGCCGCGCGGATCTCGGCCGCCGCCGCCGCGCATTTGGCGGGGTTGCGGCCCACTCCCAGCACACGCGCGCCCAGCCGCGCCAGTTCGCGCGCCGTCACCGCGCCGATGCCGGCCGTCGCGCCGGTGACCACCACCACCTTGCCGTTCATATCCGTCATGCGAGGCTCCTGTCCGCTGAATTGAGAAGTTATATCACGCGGCTATCGGAGATACCCGCCGGGGTGCCGGCCGCCGGCTGTTATAATCGCGGCGATGACACCCCCCAAAGCCATTCTCTTTGACCTGGACGGCACGCTCCGGCACAACGACCCCACCGGGTTCGATACCTTCATCACTTATCTCAGCGAGCTGGGGTGTGCGCCCACCGCCGCGCAGCAGGCCCGGGCCGAACGCTGGATGCACTACTACTGGTCCATCGCCCCGGAACTCCGCAGCGACATCGCCGAACTGGGCGCGGATACCCCGGCGTTCTGGCGCCGGCATGCCGAACGGCAAGTGGCGGCCTTTGATCTGGAGCCCGGCCAGGCGGCGCGGCTGGCCGAACACGTCAACACGATGTTCGTCACCCGCTATCGCCCTGTGAACCACGTGGCCGCCGATGTGCGCCCCACCCTGGCCGGCTTGCGCGCCGCCGGCTACACGGTGGGGCTGGTCTCCAACCGGTCCGCGCCGCTCGGCCCCCTCGCCGCCGAACTGGGCCTGCTCGATCTCTTCCACTTCACTTTGGCGGCCGGCGAGGCCGGCGCCTACAAGCCCGCGCCCGAGATTTTCCTCAAGGCCGTGGACCTAGCCGGGTGCGGGCCGGCCGAGGCCGTCTATGTGGGCGATAACTACTACGCCGACATCGAAGGCGCGCGCGGCGCCGGCCTGCGTCCGGTGCTCATCGATCCGCGCGGGCTGTTCCCCGAAGCCGGCTGCGCCGTCATCCACACCATCGGCGATCTGCCGGCGCATCTCTAGGCGCGCGGGCCGGCGGGAACTGTCCAGCCAAGCCCGCCGTCTATCTCCATGAAGCTCGTCAACATTCTATGGAGAGAACCGCTATGTCTACCCGTCCCTACCTTCGTTCCGCACTCCTGGCCGGCGCGTTCGGCCTGAGCCTGCTGACCGCCGCCTGTGCGCCCATCTCGGCGCCGGCCGCCGCCCTCCCCGCCGAGAGCCGCAACACCATCGTGGTCACCGGCACGGGCAACGCCTATGGCGCGCCGGATGTCGGCTCCATCCAGATCGGCGTCCAAACCCGCAACACCGATCCCAAGGCCGCCGTCGATGAGAACTCGCGCCAGGCCCAGGCGATCCTGACCGCGCTGCAGGCCTTGGGCATTGACGCCCAGGATCTGCAGACCTCCAACTTCTCGGTCTCCGCCCAGCAGGACTATGACCCCGTCACCGGCCAGCCCCAAGGCACGTTCACCTATGTGGTGGATAACACCCTCACGGTCACCGTGCGCGACCTGGCCAAGCTGGGCGATGTGCTGAGCGGCGCGGTGGGCGCCGGCGCCAACACCATCTATGGCATCTCGTTCAGCGTCAGCGACGCCGCCCAGCTGGAGGCCGAGGCGCGGAACAAAGCCATGGCCGACGCCCGGGTCCGCGCCGAGGCGCTGGCCAAAGCCGCCGGCGTCACCCTGGGCGCCCCCATCACGATCAGCGAATACGTGAACTCGCCGGTCCCCGGCCCCGTCTTCCGGGCCGAGGCCGCCAACCTCGCCAGCGTCCCCGTTCAGACCGGCCAGATGCAGGTGAGCCTGCAGGTCAACGTGACCTACGAAATCAAGTAACCGCCCCTGACCGACGGTTACCTCACAGGCGGCCGGCCCAGCCGGCTGCCTGTTTTATTTAACGACACCGGTCGTCCAGCGCGCCAAGCCGGCCGGATTGGCCCCGGAGAGGCAGAGGCCAGCCGGCCGGCTTTGCGGTTAGAATCGGGTGGTTCGCCGCCGTCACGGACCGCCGGCGCTTGCGTTTTTCTAACATTGCCGGCATACATTAGGTTCGCTCTCAATCCATCGCCCGAGGTTTGCACCCATGACCGCCACCCCCGCCCCTGAAACCGTCGCCTTCCGCGCCGAAATCCGGCAGCTGCTCGATATCCTGATCCACTCGCTCTATACCGACCGGGAGATCTTCCTGCGCGAGCTGATCTCCAACGCCTCCGACGCCCTGCACCGCCTGCAGTTCGAGATGCTCACCAACCCGGACGTGCTCGATCCGCAGGCCGAGCTGGCCATCCGGCTGACGCCGGACAAGGAGGCGCGCACGCTGACCATCAGCGACACCGGCCTGGGCATGACCCATGACGAACTGGTGACCAACCTGGGCACCATCGCCCACTCCGGCGCGTCCGAATTTCTGAAGTCGCTCCAGGCCGGCCAAAAGGTGGCGGACCTGATCGGGCGTTTCGGCGTGGGCTTCTACTCGGTCTTCATGGTGGCCGAGGAGGTGCGCGTGACCTCGCGCTCCTTCCGCCCGGGCGCGGCGGCCTGGACCTGGATCTGCCGCGGGGATGACAGCTTCCAACTGGAGCCGGCCGAGAAGACCAGCCGCGGCACCGACCT
>JAGOBN010000657.1 GCA_017999235.1 Anaerolineales bacterium
ATGTCAGCGGCGTGGCCGCGCTGTTAGCCAGCCAGCCGCAATTCAACACCGCCGCCGGCCTGCGCGCCGCGCTGGAAGGCGCCGCGTTGGATTTGGGGGCGGCCGGCTGGGACGCGGAATATGGCTTTGGGCTGGTGCAGGCCCAGGCTGCGCTCACGTTTACCTTCAGCCTATCCAGCGCCGTCACCCCCCCGCCCACCGGGGAGCCGCTGCCCACTGACGTCCCCGCCGCCGCGCCGGCCGCGCCGGAGGTGAGCATCCTGGCCGCCGAAGGATTATGGGGCACGGCCCAGACCTGTTCGGCCGCCCTCGCCAACGCCGGCAACAGTGTGGACCTGGCCTTCAATGACGCGGTTGCCCAATGCACGTCCGACTTCGGCAACAACCGCACGTGGACCTACACGGCCTTCCAGCCTACGGCGCTGGGCCTGATCCAGTCGGCGACGTTGGACGTGCGGATGATGGTGAGCGGCTGGGCCGATGACCGGTTGGACTTAGAACTCTCCCTCAACGGCGGCGGGACTTGGATGCGCCTGGCGCGCTTCGAGGCGGCTAATCCGCCGCCGGCCGCGCTGACCACCTTGAGCTACGCGCTCACCGGGATCCTGACCACGCCCGCGCAAGCAAGGCAGGTGCAAGTGCGCGTGCGCGGCACCGCCGTGGTCAACACCGCCGAGCTGATCACGCTGGCGTTGGATGAGGCGCGCTTGAACCTGGCGGACGCGCTGCCCACTCCCACGGCTCTGCCCCTGCGGGCCACGCCGGCCGCGCCGGCCCCGCAGCCGACCCTGGTGCCCGCCGTGGGCGACCCGCACGTCAACTACACGGCCCTGACCGACAGCTGCGCGGCCTGCCACCGCGGCCACACGGCCTCCAGCGCCAGCCTGCGCGCGGCCGCGCCGGAGGAAGCGGTGTGCTACACCTGCCATCTGCCCGGCAGCTCCGGGACGGCGGTCCAGGCCGCGTTTACCAGCTACACCAATTCCGCCACGGCTTATTACAAACATGATGTGGCGCAGACCAACGGCGTGCACCGGCCGGGGCAGAGCCTGCCGGCCGATTTCGGCGGCGCGGCCCGGCATGTGGAGTGCGAGGACTGCCATGACCCGCACGAGGCCACGCGCGGCGCGGCGGCCGCGCCCTTCGTGCAGCGCGAGCTAAACGCTGTCGCTGGCGTGGATCCAATTTGGACAGGCGCTGGCGGCGCGGCCGGTTACACCTGGCTGGCCCAGGCTGAGCGCGAGTATCAGGTCTGCTTCAAGTGCCATTCGGCCTATACGATCCTGCCCAGCTACGCGCCGGCCGGCTGGAATGGCAGCGCCGTGACGGCCAACGGCCTGGCCAAACTCACCAGCGCCAACGCCGCGCAGGCGCCGGACAGCCGCGATCTGGCCCGCGAGTTCAACCCCTACAACGCCAGCTATCATCCGGTGGCCGCGGCTGGCCGCAACACAAGTATACCGGCTGGCAGTTTTGTGGCCGGCTGGTCCGTGAACAGTCAGGTCTATTGCTCCAGCTGCCATACCAATGCCAATGCCGCCGCGCAGGGCAGCGGGCCGCATGGCTCACCGCAACTACACATCCTCAATGGCACGGCCCAGTACACCACCGTAGACACGGGCAACAACCCGCGGCCGACGGCCGGTGAGCTATGCTTCCAATGCCATCAGTACAACACTTACGCCAGTAACGCCAACAATACCTTGACGACGATCTTCCGCGACGGCAACAACAACCTACACGAACTGCATGTCGCCGGGGAACGCGCACCCTGCTATACCTGCCATGACAGCCACGGCAGCGAACAGTATTTCTTGATGAATTTCGACACAGCCGCCGTAACTATTAATGCCGGCTACAACAGCCAGACCGCGTATGTGCGCACCGCCACGGCTGGCACATGCTACATTGCGTGTCACGGGACGCAGCATGGTAATGGTTTCACCTATCGGCCGTAATCTTTCGCGCCGTGTCAAACAAGAGGCCTCCGCTGGGCTGACCGGATCGACTGGATCGAAAGGCCGCCTGTGCTTGCCCCTCGCGACGGCGCCGCCCGTGGCCGGCTGTTGCACAGCGGCGGCCGACCCAGTGCCAATGCGCGCACGATCATGACCGCGATCCTGTACACCCTGCGCACGGGCCGGCGTCTTTCGACAGATGTGGCGGATAGGTTTGACCGAATACGACGAGCTCAAAGGCATTGCCTGGAAATGGCAAGCCGCCGACTACAAGCCCCGCCGCTTCGGCGGCGGCAACACCGCCCGTCGTCCCCAAAACCATTCGCAATATTTGGATCAGCCTGGTGGCCTTCTTCCGCAGAGGTGTCTATTTATTAAGTGGTTCATCCGGCAACTGGGTTTGCAATACAGACTCCCCATTCAGGAGCCTGCCGATGGCCAAGCCCAGACTGCGACTGCGCGAGTTGACGGCGGACGAAGCAGCGGAAATCGAGCAACTGGCCCGGCGCCGGACGACCAGTACTTGACTGGTCGAGCGGGCTCGGATCATTCGCTTGGCCCGCCAGGGGCTCGGGATCTCGGCGATTGCGGAGCGCCTCCAAGTCAGCCGCCCGACGGTGTACACCTGGCTGGAACGTTTCAATGCCGCGGGCGTGGCCGGGTTGGCGGATGAGCCGCGGGCCGGCCGACCCCCGACGTACACGCCGGACGAGGTCGGGGTGGTGATCGCCACGGCCTTGACGTCTCCCGAGAGCCTGGGTTTGCCGTTTGCGTGCTGGACGCTCGATCGGCTGGAGACATATTTGAATGAAAAGCGGGGTTTGGCGATCAAACGCAGTCGGATTGATGAGCTCCTTATCGCCGAAGGGTTGCGTTGGCGCCAGCAGGAAAGTGGTTTGGCAAACGCGTTGACCCGGAGTTTGCGGCAAAAAGGGGGCGATTGAGACCCTCTCTATACCACTCCGCCGGAAGGCAGTCTCGTCGTGAATCTGGATCAAATGGGGCCGGAGTCGGCCAAGAGCTTCGCGGGGCAAGAATGGGTGCATCCCGCCCCATCCAGCGGACCCGGTGAACGGGCCAAACAAGAGATCGATTACGGTCGACGAGGCAAGGG
>JAGOBN010000659.1 GCA_017999235.1 Anaerolineales bacterium
ATTTCGTTCAGGGTGGAAGCCAGGCCGCCGCGCGTCGGGTCGCGCAGCACATGCACGTCCGGCGCGGCCGCCAGCAGGGCCTCCACCAGGCCGTTGAGGGGCGCGGTGTCGCTCTGGATTGCGGTCTCGAACTGCAGATTCTCGCGCACGCTCATGATGGCCATGCCGTGGTCGCCGATGGGGCCGCTTAGGACAATCACGTCCCCGGGCCGAGCGCGCGCCGGCGCGATGGCGCGGCCATTGGGAATGAGGCCCAGGCCGGCGGTGTTGATGAAGACGCCGTCGCCGTGGCCCTTGTCCACCACCTTGGTGTCGCCGGCCACCAGCTGCACGCCGGCCGCGCGCGCCGCCCGCGCCATGCTCTCCACGATGGCGTGCAGCTGCGCCAGCGGCAGGCCTTCCTCGATGATGAAGCCCGTGGTCAGGTACAGCGGCTGTGCGCCGCTCATGGCTAAATCATTGACGGTGCCGTTGACGGCCAGCTCGCCGATGTTGCCGCCGGGGAAGAACAGCGGGCGCACCACAAAGGAATCGGTGGAAACCGCGATCCGCCCGCCGGCCAGTTCCAACACGGTGGAATCACCCAGCTGGTTCAGCGCGGCGTTGCCGAAGGCCGGCAGGAAGAGGTGTTGGACGAGATCGGCGGAGAGCTGGCCGCCGCCGCCATGCCCGAGGACGATCTGGGGGTGATCGCGCAGGGGCAGCGGACAGCTCCAGCCCTCGAAATTCAGTTCAGTGGTCATGCGGCGGCCGGCTCCGTTGTTTTTAAGCTGTCGGCCGCAGTGAAGCGGCCATAGCGGAAGTAGGCGGCGCAGGCGCCCTCGCTGGAGACCATGGTGGCGCCCAGCGGCTTGGCCGGCGTGCACTCTTTGCCAAAGGCTGGGCATTGGTTCGGCTTGAGCCGGCCCTGCAGGACCTCGCCGCTGTGGCACAGGGCCGATTCTTGCGTGCGAATGTCCTCGACCCGGAACCGTTGGGCGGCGTCAAAATCGGCGTAGGCGGGGCTGAGCGCCCAGCCGCTGGCCGGGATCTCGCCGATGCCGCGCCAGGTGCGGTCGGTAACGGTGAAGACCTCGGCCAGCATGGCCTGCGCCGCCTGGTTGCCGGCCTCGGTGACGGCGCGTGGATAAGCATTCTCCACCACGTGGCGGCCGGCCTCCAGCTGCCGCACCGCGCGCCGGATGCCTTCCAGCACGTCCAGCGGCTCAAAACCAGTGACCACGATCGGGACGCGGTGGGCCTCCGCCAGGGCGTGATACTGCCAGTACCCCATGACGCTGCAGACGTGGCCGGCGGCCAGGAAGCCCTGGACCCGGTTCTGGCGCGCGCTCATGATGGCGGCGATGGCCGGCGGCACCAGCACATGCGAGACCAGCATCGAGAAATTCTTCAGCCCCAGCCGCTTGGCCTGGGCCACGGCCATGGCGTTGGCCGGCGCCGTGGTCTCAAAGCCGATGCCAAAGAAGACCACGTCTTTATCTGGATTGGCCTGGGCGATGCGGATTGAGTCGAGCGGCGAGTAGACGACGCGCACATCGCCGCCCTGGCTTTTGACGCGGAACAGATCCTGGGCGCTGCCCGGCACGCGCAGCATATCGCCGAAGGAGCAGAAGATGACGCCGGGGCGCGCGGCGATGGCCAGCGCTTGATCGATGACGGCCAGCGGCGTGACGCACACCGGGCAGCCCGGGCCGTGGATGAGCTCCACGGTCTCCGGCAGAAGCTGATCGATGCCGTTGCGGATGATGGAATGCGTCTGCCCGCCGCAGACTTCCATCAGCACCCACGGATGCTGGGCGATGCGCCGGATCTCCTGAAAGAGCGCCTGCGCGGCGGCCGGGTCGCGGAACTCGTCGAGGTATTTCATGGGCTTGCTCCAGGCTCAGGCCGGCGGCGTGCCGGCGGCCGGCTCAGCTTCGCCGCTGGCCAGCAATTCCTCTTCAAACGCGCCCAGCTCACGGAAGAGCTTCAGGCTTTCCAGCGCGGAGGCTTCGTCCAGCTGGGTGATGGCGAAGCCGACATGGACGATGGTGTAATCGCCGAGTTGGAGTTCGGGCAGGTAGGCCAAGCAGACTTCTTTGACGAGGCCGTCAAAGTCCACGCGCCCCATGCGGACGCCGCCGGCCGTGTAGATCTCAATGACTTTGCCGGGAATGCCGAGACACATACGGACCTCCTGGAAAACGGGCCACGAATTGCACGAATTACACGGATTGGCGTCGGCCGGGGGCGGTTAGCGCCCGCGAGGCTGGCGCCCTCATTGGCCGGCCGATCTTTGGCTCAGGCTGGCCGCGATGACGGCTTGGCCGAGCGCCAGGCCGCCGTCGTTCGGCGGCACCTGGCGATGAATGAGGACGTCAAAGCCGGCCGCGCGCAGCCCGCGCGCCGCGCCCGCCAACACGGTGACGTTCTGAAAGACGCCGCCGCTGAGGGCCACGGTGGTGAGGCCGTGGGCTTGGCGCAGACGCCGGCTGAGCTCAACGATCAAACCGGCGACGGCGTTGTGCAGGCGCGCGGCCATGACCGGGACCGGCACGCCGGCTGAGATCTCGGCGGCCAGCGCGCGGAAGACCGGGGCCGCGTCGAAGACGCCGGCGCCAATCTCAAACGCGTACGCGTCGGCGACCGTGGGATCCGCCAGCGCCTCCAGCTCGATGGCGGCCTGGGCCTCGTAGGTGACGGTCTGCCTGACGCCGAGCAGGGCGGCGGCGGCGTCAAACAGCCGGCCCAAGCTGCTGGTGGGCACGGCGTTTAGGCCGGCCGCGAATTGGCGCGCCAAGACGCCGCGCTCGGCCGGCGGGCAGGCGGCCACGCACGGCAGGGCCTCATCCCAGGCCACGCCGGCCGCTTGCAGGTGGGCCAGCGCCACGCGGTAGGGGCGCTGCACGGCCGCGTCACCGCCGGCCAGCGGCACATAGGCCAGATGATAAGCGCGTGTGTAGCCGGAGTAGTCGGCCAGCAGGACTTCGCCGCCCCAGATGGCGCCGTCCGGACCGTAGCCGGTGCCGTCGAAGCTGAAACCGATCACGGGCCGCTCAACGGGATGGCCGGCCTCCGCCATCACCGCCGCG
>JAGOBN010000057.1 GCA_017999235.1 Anaerolineales bacterium
CCGCAGAGCGACGGCGGTACGTGAGTCGCCGTGAAAAGGCAGATGCCCGGTGAGCAATTCAAAGAGCAGCACGCCCAGCGCGTAGAGGTCCGCCCGCTGGTCCACGCCGTCCCCGATCACCTGCTCCGGGGCCATGTAGTCGGGCGTGCCCAGCATGGTGTCCGAGCCGGTCAGGCCGGCGCCCGCCATGAGCTTGGCCAGGCCGAAGTCCGCCAGGATGTAGCGGCCCGTGGTGTCGCGCAGCACGTTGGCCGGCTTCACATCCCGATGGACGAGGCCTTGGGCATGAGCATAGGCCAGCGCACTGCCGACCTGCGCCAGAATGCGGGCGGCCTCGCCGATCGCCAGCACCTGCCCGTCGCTCGTGTGCTCATGCAGATAATGGCTCAAGGCGACGCCGTCTACCAGCTCCATCACCATATAGGGCTGGTCGGTCTCGGGGTCGATGTCGTAGTCGTAAATCTGGATGATGTGGGGATGACGCAGCCCGGCCGCGCTCTTGGCTTCGAGCTCAAACCGCGCCGCCGCGCCCGGGCGCTCCAGGACCGCGGCCGTCATCACTTTGACGGCCACCTGCCGGTCCAGGTTGGCCTGGTAAGCCCGATAAACCTCGGCCATGCCGCCGCGGCCCAGCCGCGCCATGATCTGATATTTGCCCAGAGTCCGGCCCAACATAGGTGCCTGCGAAGAATGCCTGAGGCTGGCGCCCCTGCCGCCGCCGCGAAAACGTGGGTCAGTATACTGCAAATACCGGCGCGCGGTGATGGGCCGATCGGTGGAGGTTAACCGCGGCGGGCAAGCTGGGTATACTCGGGTCAGGCAATACGTCACCCGGAAGGCAGCGGACCGACCATGCATCCTCCAGCGCAGCTAGTTGTGGAATTCGCCCGCGAATTGCCCGGGCTGGCGGCCGGCCAGGTAATTGAACTCAGCGCGCCCCGCTACCTCATTGGCCGGGCGGCGGCCTGCGACCTGTGCCTGGACGACGCCCGCATCTCGCGCCGGCACACTGAATTCGTTTGGGACGCGGAGCGCTACGGCGTCGCGGACTGCCAGAGCGCCAACGGCACCTTTGTCAACAACGAGCGGCTGGCCGGCGACGCGCGCCGCGTGCTTAAAGACGGGGATGAAATCGCGGTGGGCTCACTGCTCGTCTTGCGCTTCCACGACGACGCCGCTACCGTCGCGGAAGCCCGGCCGGCGCAGCTGCGGCGCGGCCTCGCGCTCGGCCCGTCCCGCGAGGAAGTCTTTGTGAATTTCAAGCCCCTGGATCCGCCCCTGGCCGAGCTGCAGTACCGGCTGCTGCGGGCGCTGGTGCAAAAGAAGGGCGAGCTGGTGACGCTGGATGAGGCGGCCCAGGCGATCTGGCCGGAGCTGGAGGCGGTCAGCGATGCGATGCTGGATAACCAGGTCGCCCGGCTGCGCCAGCGGCTGGATCAATTAGACCCTCAGCACGATTACATCGAACGGATCCGCAGCAAGGGGCTGCGGTTCGTCCAGCGCCCCTAGTCGCCCGCCTCGACCAGAATACTCTACCTCGCGGCGGGCCACGCACTGGGTCCCGCCGTTTTTGGCTGCGGCCCCGCCGGCCGCGCGCCAGCTCCTTTTCGATAGATCGGCTTGCTAAAGTGACAGGTTCGCGCCGGCCCCGGCCGGAAACCCTCGGCGTCTCCCGCCTATGCTGGGTCTGTCAGGAGTACACCACCCGGCCAGACGCCTCATCCAACGCGGGAGACAAAATGTTACACAAGCTTCTGTTCCACAATCGTTCGCTGGTGCTGCTCGTCACGCTGCTCGCCGCGCTGACCCTGTTTTCCGGCGCCGCCGCGCCAGTGTATGCCGCCATCCATCCCCAGGTCATGACCTCGTTCACCACCCCGGGCGGGCAAGTGCGGGGGCTGGCCTGGGGCGATAACAGCCTGTGGCTCGCGGATGACCAAACCATTTACCGCCTAGGAGCCGGCGGTGCCCTCCAGGCCTCGTACCCCATCACCTACAGCGTGACGGATATGGCCTGGTTCGAGAACAGCCTGTGGGTGTACGCCGACGGCGGCGGCGTCTACAAACTCAACGCGGCGATCCAGATCTCAGAAACCTTACCCATCAGCTACTGGTGCTGCCACGCCATGGAATGGGCGCAAGGCTATCTGTATGTGACGGACTACAACGCCGGCAGCGTGCACAAACACAATCGGGCCGGCCAGCCGCTGTCCGCCTGGTCGTTCAGCCCCTATATGCACCCGGAGGGCATGACCTATGACGGCGCCAGCCTGTGGATTGGGGACAGCGAAAGCCGCGTCGTCTATCGCTACTCGGTCACGGGCACCCTGCAAGACCAGGTGGATCTCAGCACGCTGGAGAGCTGTGATTACACCTGCCACACCACCCTGGCCTGGGATGGGCGCTATCTGTGGTACGCCGGTAAAAACACTGTTTACCAACTCGACCTCACCGGCCCCTTCGCGGACGCCAACGCCGGCCTGGCCGGGGTCAGCGGCAGCGCTGCTGCCTGGGGCGATTATGACGGCGACGGCCGGCTGGATCTGGTGGTGATTGGCACCGCCGGCGCGGCGCCCCTGACCAAGCTCTATCACAACGACGGCCAGCAGGCCTTCACCGACAGCCACGCGGCCCTGCCCAACCTCAGCCGCGGCTCCGTGGACTGGGGCGACTATGATAATGACGGCCGGCTGGACCTGCTGCTCCTGGGCTGCGGCGATGCCGCCTGCAGCGCCCGCGTCACCCGCGTCTATCGGAACCTGGGCGGCGGCGCCTTCGCCAATGTGGCAGCGGCCGGCCTGCCCGGCCTCGCGGATGGCCAGGCCGCCTGGGGGGATTACAACAACGACGGCCGACTGGATATTCTGCTCCTGGGCCACAACGGCTCCACCGGGGTCACCCGCATTTATCGCAACAACGGGAACGGCACCTTCACCGATATCCAGCAGCTGACGCAGGGGCTTTATTCCGGCGCGGTGGCCTGGGGTGACTATGACCGCGACGGCCGGCTGGATGCGCTGGTAACCGGCTGTTACACCGCCACCTGTTACCTCACCTCGCTGCAGATTTACCACAACGCCGGCGGCGACAAATTTGACCTCGCCTTTTCAGGCGGCGGCGCGCGGTACAGCGCGGTGGCCTGGGGCGACTACAACAACGACGGCTATCTCGATTTCTTACTGACGGGGAGCATGGGCTGGGCCGGCGCTGAGACGTGCAAAACTTTCATCTACCGCAACGACGGCGGGACCGGATTCACCGACATTGGCACGCTGCTGCCCGGGGCGTGTCACGGCTCAGCCGCTTGGGGGGACTTTGACAACGACGGCCAGCTGGACCTGGCCCTGGCCGGCGAGACCACACCCGACGGTTACAACGCCCAGCTGACGGGCCTCTATCACAATGCCGGGAATGGCGACTTCACCGATATCAGGGCGTCGCTCAAAGATGTTAGCGGCGGCGCGGCGACCTGGGGTGATTACGATCAGGACGGCCGGCTGGATCTACTGGTGACCGGCAGCGGCGTGGCCAATATCTATCACAACGGGAACGCGGCCCCCAATGCCGCGCCCAGCGCCCCGAACAGCTTACAGGCGGCCTGCGCGGCCCGCGACTGCACGTTGGCTTGGACGGCGCCGGCCGACGATCACACGCCCGCGGCCGGCCTGAGCTTCAACGTCCGCGTGGGGACCACGCCGGGCGGCAGCGACGTGGTGGCGCCCATGGCCCTGGCGAACCTGGGGTATCGCTTCGTCCCGCGCCCGGGCAACGCCGGCGAGCGGCCGAGCTTCTCGCTCCGGGGGCTGGCGCCGAACACCACGTATTACTGGAGCGTGCAGGCGATTGACACGGCGGCTGCGGGCTCCCCGTTTGCCGTAGAAGGCAGCTTCATCACCAGCGCCCAGACGTTCACCTATCTGCCGCTGGTGGTCAAAGCCGCGCCGCCGGCCGCCAACACGCTGTGGTCCGGGACGACCAGCGCCGGCTATCCAGTCTCGTTCGAGGTCACCCCGAATGGCCAGCAGTGGAGCAACTTCAAGCTGAAAGTCGGCTTCCAGTTCGGGGGCTGCAGCGGGACCTCCGAGACGGTCTTCTCCGGCCCAGGCGTCATCACCAACAATACCCTGGCCTACTCCGGCTCCTGGTCGTTCACGGGGCAGTACACGTCGCCTACCAGTGCGAGCGGCACGTATAGCATCGTCAACTACTATGTGGCCGGCTGCGGCGGCTATCTCACCCAGTCAGGCACCTGGACGGTGAGCCGGCCGTAACAGCCCGCTGGCGCCCGCTATCAGTGATCTGCTTCACGAAAGCGGCCTGAGAGAAGACGCTTCGGCGATAGGAGATTAGCGCGAGGAGAGCTGGAAGCACACTCACACACAAAGATCATGGTTATTCGGGTTCTCCCCGACAACCATGATCTTTCTGTGTACCTCACGCCCTAAAGTGTACTGCCACATCTGGCCGCTAAACTTCGAGGCGATTTCGAGGCGGAAGCCAAAGTACAGCCGCTATAGGCTGAATCCGGCGCGGCGCAAGGGCTAACACGCTTGGGTGTCGCCCAGATCACCGCTGAAGGCCACATGGCACACTATGACTGATCCCCCGTAGTCACCGGCAACTCGCTCAGGCCGCCGGCCACGCGGCGGCTGTTCCGCACATTCCGCTAGCGTAAGTAATGCGCATTCAGACAGCTTGTCGTTGAATCAAATGGAATTTTGCACGGCCCCTCCGGCCGGCGGTAGCCTCGCCGCCGGAGGAAGTGCCTGTGGATACATCGTCGGCGGAATGGCCGGTCACTAATACCGAGCATGGCATGTTGGTCGCGATGGGTGAGTTCTTGCGGCAGCATGGGTTGCTGGAACGGCTGCAGCAAGTGCCTATCCCGCAGAAGGGTCAAGCCTATATTGGCGGTTGGTAATTCCCGGGCGGCTTGACGATCCCTGCGATCTTTAGCATCCTTGCCATTTACCTGCTGGCTGCGAGGATGCGATGGCCGCGCTTCTCCTGGAACCCTGGCTGACTCTAGGATTTACCCTCAACCAAGCGGGTCCGTAGGCTGCCCCGAATTACCAACCACGTCTGATAGTGTTGGCGAACCTATACCGGTAGAGGCGCCGCGGTTGAAAATAGCCGCTTGAATGGTGAAGGACGAGCCTGGGTCAGAGGCTTGTCAGCCAGCCATCGACCCAGGCGGGTAAGGTTGATGGCCATGGCGATGAGCACATGCTGAAGATGCAGTTTGATTTTCCCGAGGTAGCGCGCTCGGCGTAAATCAAACATGCGCACGCCCAATGACAGCGTGCCTTCAATCCCAGAACGCCGGGCATACAACTCGGTGTACGCCTGAGTCGTTTCCCGTTCACGCGCGGCCTGCAAGGCATGATACTGAGCAAAGCGGGGTACCGTTATGCCCCGCCGCGGCGGCGTGGCGCGGGTGCATTGGGTTTGGAGCGAACACGCGCGACAGTCGCCTCTGGCAAACTTGATCTGAATCACCGGTTGGCCATGGCTGTCAATCACGGGCAACCAGACTTGACTGCGCTGGCCGGCGGGGCAAGTAGCTGACTGGCTGTCCCAATCGATCTGGAAGTCCTTGACGGTAAAGGCCTGACTGCCGGGCCGGGCTTGCCAGCTGGTGTCCCGCCGCGTCGGTCCGACCAGATTGACCCCATACTGCTCCCGGCTGGACACGAGCAGAGCTGCATCCAAGTAAGCTGTGTCGACCAGATGATCGGTCGGCAGCAACTGCTTGGCTTGCAGGGCGGCATGGATGGGCGCGGTGAAATTGCCATCCGTACTCGGCGCGGCGCTGGTTTCGACATGCGTAATGATCCGCGGCGCCTCGGACGCGCAGGTTTCGGTCACATGCACCCGATAGCCGACCCAGTCCGTCGCACGCTTGCGGCTGAAGCGTGCCTCTGGATCAAACGGCGAGCGAATCGCTAACAACGCGGGCGGCAATTCCCCCGCTAAACGCCAGCGTAAAGTGCCATTTTCATGCCAGGTATAGTTTTGGAGCCAGACGCGTTGCAGCGTTTGCACCGCCGGTATTTCTCGCAGCCAACTGGGCGCGGCCGCTTCGCACACGGCTTGCCACAAGGCTAGGCCATCGGCGCCGATCACTTCCGCATAGGCATCCCGCTTGGCATGCCCTTTTGGCAGCCGATACTCTTGCAGACGCTCGCCATAGCGCTCCAGCCAGTCCACGGGACAATGCGCCTGAAGCCAGTCCGGGGCGACGACGGCCAACTGGTTGAGCGTATTCCGCAAAGTTTCGCCGACCAACTCGAGCCGGGTCAAATCCCGGGTAGCGGCCAGCACATGCGTCGAATCAGTGCGTTGCTGGGGTTGGCCTTTGAGCAATCCGTGGGCCTGAATGTGACGCAGGAGTTGATCAAAGAGTTTCTGCTCCCAGGTGTGCTCAATCAAGCGCGCCCGAAACTCACTCAACACACTATAGTCAAACCCCGGATCGGTGATCTCCAAGCACAGTAAGTACTTCCAATCGATCCGCGTCCGCACGGCCTCAGCGGCCTGGCGGTCCGACAGCCCCTCGGCATATTGCAGAATCAAAACCAACATGAGCCGGACCGGCGAGAGCGCCGGCTGCCCGTCCACCGGGAAGAGGTCAGCAAAGTCGGCGTCCTGAAACAGGACACCAAAAGTGTCCGCCAGTTGGAGATAGACGTTGCCTTTGGGGAGAACGGCGTGCGCTACTCGGGCCGTTTCCGCCGGCACGGTATATGAAGCTTGAGCTCGCAAGGACATGGCTGCCTCCTCGTCACTGGTATTGAACAGGAGTATCCCGCTCAATCTTCGCCCTCACCAGGTCGAGAAAACCTGCCCAGGCAATGCCCATCCACCCACTTTATGGTTCGCCAACAGTATCATCGGCGGTTGGTAATTCCTGGGCGGCTTGACGGACCGTCCTGACCTCAGCATCCTCCCCCTATGAGAGGATGCCATGCCCGCTCTTCACCTTGAACCCTGGCTGACCTTGGGATTGGCCCTGGTCTTCCTGGTCGAACTGGCCCTGTTAGGCCACTTTCCAGACTGGCGCCCCACCCCGCCACCTTCCAAGCACCGTGTACCACGACCGCTCCGTCCGCGCACCCCTGACAACTGCCCGGTTTGCCGCAAATCCGCTGAGACATCGGCCGGCGTTACAACCGTCGTCCCCTATGCGCAGTGCCAAAGCCGCCGTGGCCGCAAAAAGACCCTCGATACTCAGGGCTATGCCTGTCCACACTCCAACTGTAAATACGGCGGCATCACCGATGCCACCGTCCACGCCCTGATCGCTTACGGCCACCACGGCCGCCATGAGCCTATTCAGGATCTGTATTGCAAGGCTTGTAAACGTAAGTTCACGGCCCGCCGACACACCCGGCTCTATCGCCTAAAGGCGTCTTCCACCCGTGTCGCTCAGGCGCTCCATGCCATCGCTGAAGGCCTCAGCACCCACGCCGCGGCCCGCGTGTTCGCCACTTCCGAGACCACCTTGCGCAGTTGGCTCACGCGCGCCGGCCAGCATTCCTGCAGTCTACACGAGCGCTTCCTGCATGCCCTCCATCTGACGCATGTCCAACTCGACGAAATCCGTTTGAAACTCTATGGCACGGCAGAAGTCAAATGGCTCCCGCCCCGCCCTGCGGCGACCCCCGGCCCCCCACGGCGAAGCCGGGGGCGGGTGCCGCAGGCCGAGACGACAGGGTGGATCGCCTCTGACGCCCGGACCAAGCTGATCCCGGCCTTCGCTCTCGGCGCGCGCCCAAGCGTTTGCCCATCAACTCGTCCACGATGTCGCTCAGCGTTTAGCGCCAGGGTCTCTGCCCGTGTTCTCCAGCGATGGCTTGGCGCTCTACTTCTACGCCCTCACCGCCCATTTCGGGTCTTGGCTCCAGGCCGCTAATGAACGCCGCCGTACCTGGTGCGTCGACCCACGCCCGCCTTTGGCGTCTATGCCCAGGTCATCAAACGCTACCCCTGCCCCACCGCAGGCCCGCACCCAAGGCGTGCTGGTCCCGGGTGTGCGGGCCGCCGTCACCGCATCACCGAGATCCGTCGCCATGTCCTGCTCGGCCAGCCGGATGATTTTCGCCAAGCGCTCACCACCTATGGTTTCTCCGGCCGGGTCCCCCGGCCCGCTGGCGAGCGCCCGCGAGCCAGGGCGGGCAAACCGCATTTATCGAACGCCTGAATCTAACCGTGCGACGATCGTTGGCCAGCCTCGCCCGACGTTCGTGGACGCTGCGCGGCGGCCCATTCCACCCAGGACTTGGCGCTGCAATTCGACTGGTGGCGCGCCGTCTACCACTTGGTTAAGCCACACCACAGCCTGCGCCAAAAAACCGACTCACCCAGCGGTCGGCTCCGTTACCGATCCCGAACACCCGCGCAAGCCGCCGGCCTGACGCGACGCCGTTGGTCGGCCGAAGGTGGATGTTCTGAATTGTCCAGCGCCGCTCTTGCCGGCCGGATAGACAACAAAATATCGTCCAGAAACTGGCGTGCACACGCCTGTAATTGGCCGCCGCTTTCACAGCTCAACCGCCCGCACAGCGGGCCCGTAGGCTTCCCCGAATTACCAACCACGTCCAAATCCATCACCGGCTTTTGGGGGAGAGGGGCGTCGTTTTGCCGTTAAAGCGCTTGGGGACGTACTCGGTGCGGAGGTAGGCGAGATAAGCCCGGAGGTCGGCGGCGGCAACCTTGCTCACATCCATATCGCCGGCGTAGGCCAGCCACTGGTTGAGCAAGTACTCGTAACTATCCAGGGTGCGTTGGCTGATGGCCTGGGCGGCCTTCGCCTGGAGGAAGCCCTGGAGCGCCTGAGAAATTTTCAAGCCCGGCGAGATACGGTTCATGTTGAATCTCCCTGCCTCGCCAGACTCTGGGAAACTCAGACCTCCGGGCCAATAAAAAAACCGGAGCCCAACGGGCTCCGGTTTCAGCTACAGTAGCGGGGGTTGGATTCGAACCAACGACCTCCGGGTTATGAGCTATAACCCTAAAATGAGTACCTCAGAACATTGAGCCAGCCGTTTTAGGCTTACTCGCTGATCTTCAGCTGTCACAGCCCGACGAGTAATGTGA
Source organism: Anaerolineales bacterium (assembly GCA_017999235.1). Next base: position 9,100 of record JAGOBN010000057.1, read on the forward strand.
ACGCGACTACTCGTCGCAGGAGTGATGATAGCAAAGACCGAATCGGCACGCAAGAGCCAAAATTGATAAATCACTTCAAGCGCGGCTTTTTAGAACACCAAAGCCCACTGTGTTCGGGGCTGCTCCCACACTCATCTTGTTGCGATGTGCCGCGAGTTGCGGTGATAGCCCAATGAGCCTCGGGCGACCCATCAGGAATTTCGAGATACCCGAAATTGATCCGCGAATTTCGGGTATCTCGAAATTCGATATCGGTCTGCCGCCCCAGTGCATGGCGGCCTCCGTCCAGCCTCATTCGCATCTTCAAGCAAAACTCGAGCAAATCTCAAGCGATTCCCAACCTCTGCGCTGCGGCCTCGTACTACTCTAACGACGAATATTTGATGGACGTGCACACTGACAGTTGACTGTCGGTTGAATGAGGTGGTTCGCCGCCTGCCTCATTCCTGGATCGGGCAAATGCCTCATCCGGGCACACCGCGACCCTTTGAGCCGCGAGGCTTGCGTCTACCTCGCTCGATGGCTCGGACCCATAGTTTGCGGACGCCTATCTCGGGCCGAATAGCCCGGCCTGCTGAAGCAGCTGAACGGGTCTGGCTTGACCAAAAGAATACGGATGTAAACGGAATAAACGGGATCTGGGCCGGCCGGCCCCGCTTACCCCGCCATCGACAATGGAGAAACGCATGGGATCACTTAAATATCAGGTGGTGACGTGTCTCAATTCGCTCAAGGCCTTCGACACCAGCCGGCATGTAGCGCAGCAGGCGGGTATGGCCGACGAATTGATTTTCTCGGTCGGCACGATCACCACGTACTGTCACCTGAACGTTGCCTTCGCCGAATGGTGCCGGGATCGCTATGGGGTCAAGCGGCTGGCCGAGATCACGCCCGACATGACCGATGCGTTCGTGGCAAGCCTACGGAACCGGGCGCTGTCGCCGGCGACGATCAACACCTATGTGTGCGCCATCAAGAAGCTGGATGTGGGCCTGCGCCAGTTGGGTTGGCGGCGCGAGAAGGCGCCGCTGCTGGTCACGGCCCATGACGGCCGGCGCGCCGATGTCGTTGCCGATCCGTATTCCGTTGAAGATGCGGAACGCTTGATTAATGCCTTGGTGCGGATCGATCCTCAATATGGTCAAGTAGCACGCTTGGAGCGGGTCAGCGGCCTTCGGATCAGCGAGGCCGTGCATCTTCAGGCAGAGCACATAACGCCAGACGGCAGCCGGATCATTTTGGATGGGCCTGGCATCCACACCAAGGGCGGCCGGCCCCGACAGGTGCCGATCCTGCCGCAAAACCAGGTCGTTATGGTCGAGTTGCTAGCTCAAAGGCATCCAGACGGGCATCTCTTCATACATAGGCAGTCGCTGGCAGCCGCCATTAAACGCGCCACCAGCCGGCTGGTGCCGAAACTGGGTATTCAAGTGGGTAACGGCACCCACTCATTTCGGAAGCTCTATGCCAATGAATTGTTCAAGTATTTGCTCGAGGAGAAAGCCCTGCCTCTCGAGGAAGCCCGGTCGCTGGTAAGCCAGGCGCTTGGACATAACCGGATCGATGTACTGAAAGCTTATATCGGCTCCCGTCAGCCTAAGCGCGTCTTGCTCCCATAGTGGGATCAAAGTAAAATAGCAACTGTCATGAGAATCATCTCACGCAAAGCTTCGCGGACCTTCTGGGAAGATCATCCCGATGCTCGGTCAGCTCTCGAAGCCTGGTACGCCGACGTCAAAAGCGCCGCCTGGGAAGCCCCGGCGGATATCAAGGCCGAATATCGGAATGCCAGTTTTGTGGCGAACAACCGGGTGGTCTTCAATATCCGGGGCAATAAGTATCGCGTGATCGTCGCCGTCCAGTACAAACTCCAGATCGTATTCATCCGATTTGTCGGCACGCACCAAGAATACGATCAAGTCGACGCGGCCAGCATTTGACCGGAGGCAGCCAGATGAACATTCACCCCATCAAGACCGAAGCGGATTACGAGGCCGCCCTCAAAAAGATCGAAGCTCTGTTTGCGGCTGAACCGGGCAGCCCGCGCGGCGATGAGCTCGAAGTCCTGGTCACGCTGGTTGAGGCTTACGAAGAGCGGCATTTCACCATTCCTGCGCCGGACCCTATCGAGGCGGTGAAATACTTCATGGAAAGCCGCGGATTGACCCGCAAGGACCTGGAAATCTATATTGGCAACCGGGCCCGGGTT
>JAGOBN010000660.1 GCA_017999235.1 Anaerolineales bacterium
GGCAGTATGCGGATCCGATGACGGGGTTCCTGCTGGATATGCCGGGACCGAAGCTCTTCCTGCGCCGGGCCAAGGCGGACGACGCCGGCCGGTCTGAGAAGTGACGCGCAAATCCCGCCGGCCTGGCGCCGACCGGGCTGGTGGAGCAGTATGCCGCCGGCCTCCAGGCTCCGCACAAGGAGATTGTCTGGTTCGAGCATTCCGGCCATACCCCCTGGGTCTCCGAGTCCGGGCGCTTCGTGGCGGTGATGGTTGACACCGTGCTGGCGCAGACGCAGCACCCCTCCGCGGCCGGCCACCTAGAGAATTGGACCCAGCTTAAATGACGCCCCCGGCTTACCCCAAATCCAGCCGCTACCCTGATCTCATCACCATCTACACCGAATGCCGCGGCCCGGCGCGCGGCTGCTCGATGCGGCAGGATGCTGGGCGTTGGCTGACCGTCTTGGCCGGATCCGGCCTTAGCGGGCGGAACCGGCCGGCGGGGCGCCGAGCGCCTGGATCAGACGCGTCCAGTAGTTGACCTGCGCGGCGGTGGCGGCCAGGATGACGATCTCGCGTTCGGTGAAGTGGGCGCGCAGAGTTGCCACGAACTCGGGCGGGAAACTGAGCGGCGTCTGCGAGATCCGGCGCGCATAGGTCAGGGCCACGCGTTCCAAGGGCGTGAACGTCACCACGTCCTCCAAGGCGCGCAGTCCGCGGAGGGCCGCGATCTCGTCCGGGGTGATGCCGAAGCGTTCCGGCTCACTCCCGTTCAGGGCGATGCAAAACGGGCAGGCCGCGGTGTAGGAGACCTGCATCCGCACCAATTTCAGCAAGCGCTCAGCCAGCCGGCCCTCATGATGCGCGATCAGGCTTTCCATGACCCCGGAACTGAGCGCGGCTTTGGGATACCAGGCCAGCAGCCGCCCGATCAGGAGTTCGCCGCCGGCGGTGCGCTCGGCATACCAGAGGCTTAGGCGCAGCCACCAGGGCAGATGGCGGGGCGGCTCGATAAAGGCCATTATGCGCGCCGACCCAGACGGAAGAGCGCCCGGCGGGTCAGCGGACGGTGGCGGATTGGCGCGCTCACCGCTTCAATGTTCAACGTGATGGGCGGTTGGGTGGTATGCATACGTCTGACGTTCAGGGCCTCCACCCTGCTTAGATGCCGGCCGGGCTGCAAAGTAACGGTTTCCGGGCCGGCCCGGCTCGTTCGGTTTCCGGCCTCCACAAGATCTCCACAGGCGCTGTCTAGACTAGATGGCAGACCCGTATGGCTCTTGAGGAGGCTTGCATGCTCGCCCGCTTATTCCCATCCCAGAAACCATCCCCAGCCCAGGCCTACCGCGCCCGCATCGCCCGCACTCAGCTCCTGCGCCGCCTGACCCAGTTTGGGTTTCTGGCGTTTATCGTCTACGCCGCGGTGGTGCACAACTTGGCGACCGAGGACGGCGCCACGGCGTCCATAGACGCGCTGTGCCCGTTTGGCGGCATCGAGACGCTCTGGCGCTGGATCACCAGCGGCGGGCAGTTCGTGTCCAAGACCCACCTCTCCAATCTGGTGCTGGTGTTGGGCCTGGGGCTGGGGGTGCTGGCGGCTGGCGGCGCCTTCTGCGGCTGGGTGTGCCCTTTCGGCACCGTCCAGGATGTCCTGGCCTGGGTGCGCGCGCGCCTGCGTCTGCCGGAGGTGCGGGTCCCCGCCCGGCTGGATCAGGTCCTGCGCTATGGGCGTTTTGTGGTGCTGGCGTTGGTGCTGGTTCAGACCATCAGCACCGTGAAGTTGTGGTTTGCGGATTTTGACCCCTACCGCACGCTCTTCGGCCTGGGCTGGCTGTTTGAGTTCAACCTGGCCGAGCAATGGCCGGCCTACGCCATCACGGGCGCCGTCCTGCTGGGGTCGCTGCTGGTGGAGCGGGCCTGGTGCCGGTATCTGTGCCCGCTGGGCGGCCTGATCAGCGTGCTGGGCAACTTCAGCCTGCTGCGCATCCGGCGCAACGGCGCCACCTGCAAGACCTGCGCGGTCTGCGAGCGGCCGTGTCCGGTAAAGCTCAACGTGGCTACGGCCGCCACCGTTAGCAGCAACTGCATCGGCTGTCTGGCGTGTGTGCAGGCCTGTCCCCGGCACAACACGCTGGAGGTCCAGCTGGCGCCGGCCTGGCTGCCCGCGCCCAAGCCCCGGCTTGACTCACCGGCCGCCGGCGACTGAGACCCGCGCCCATCCCCAACTCCGGAGACCCCCATGCGCCTCAACCCCTTCCTCATGCCTCTTCTGGTGATCGGCCTGCTGTTCGGCACGGTGGCCGGCGCCCAGGCGCTCGGCCAATGGTCTATCAGCGGCCGGACGTCCGTGAACTTGGAACAACTGGCGCCGGCCGACCTCAAAGGCTGGATGACGCTCCAGCAAGTGATGGACGGCGTGGACATCGCGCAGCCGGAACTATATGCCTTGATGGCGATTCCGGCCGACATCCCCCCGGCGACCGCGCTCAAAGACCTGGAGCCGATCGTGCCCGGCTTTGAAGTGTCGGTCTTGCGCGAGCGGCTGGCGGCCTGGCAGAGCGGCGCACCGGTCCCGGCGGCGGACACCCTGCCGGCGGCGGAAACCCTGCCGGCGGCGGCGAGCACACCGGCCGTGAATCCGGCGCCTGCCGCCACCCTTGAGCTGGTGGTTACGCCTGAACCGACGCCGGCCGCGCTATCTACCCCCGGCGCGGCCGTGCCGACCGAGGCCCTTCATGCCGGGGCCGGCGACGGCACCGGGACGGGGCCAACCCCGCTGCCGGCCGGCCAAACGCTGCCGGCCAATCAAATTAAGGGCCGCATGACCCTGACCGAGATCAGCGCACAGTGCGCGGTGCCGCTGGATCAGCTGCTGGCGGCGCTCGGCCTGCCCGCCAACACGGATCCGGCCCTCAAAGTTAAAGACCTGATCGGGCAGGGCGTGGTCGCCGAAGTGACCGAGGTTCAAACGGCCGTGGCGGCCCTCCAAGCCCCTTGAAGGGTTCTAGACTTGTGCCCCGTCCGCCGGATGATGATGGATCGGCTCGATCTGGTTCAGGCGGACGGGGCACAAGTCTAGC
>JAGOBN010000058.1 GCA_017999235.1 Anaerolineales bacterium
GACCGTGTCGGTGAGCAGGTAGCTTTGGCTGAGCGGCACCCCGCGCCAGCGGCCCAGCAGCCGGGCCAGGATATCGGTGCCGCCGGTGGTGCCTTGCGCGCGGAAGACCAGGCCCATGCCCAGGCCGCCCAGCACGCCGCCGTACAGCGCGTTGAGGAAGGGATCGCCGGTCAGGCCGGTCTTGGGCAGGTAGAGGGCCAGCCCGTCCATCAACACCGAGTACATGACGACGGTGAAGACGGTGCGCGCCATGAAGCGCCGGCCGCCCAGATACCGCCAGCCCACCCAGAACAGCGGCAGATTCATCAGCGCCACCATCACACCGATCGGCCAGCCGGTGAAGGCGTTGACGATCTGGGCCAGGCCGCTGACGCCGCCGGCCGCCAGTTGGGCGGGGACGAGGAAGAGATCCATCGCCAGGGCCTGGAGCACGCAGCCCAGGCTGATCAGCAGATAGTCACGTACGCGGGTGGCCGGCATCACGGGTCTTTCCTGGATTGGGCGGCGGGTTGGAACGTCCCCGTTTATAGCACTTTTGGTGGATCAGCGCCGGGGACTCTATTTGATACAATCAGTCCACTTTACCCCCAGGAGCTGCCATCATCATGACCGATTCATCCCCGTTGCGCGCGCTCACCTGTCCCAATTGCGGCGCTCCGCTGGAGTTCCCCAAAGCGCAGGCCAGCGTGCGGTGCCGGTTCTGTGACTCGATCATCGAGCGCTCGGACGAGGCGCCCACCGCCGACGACTTAGGCCACGCGCTCAACGTGGAGGTGCTGGGCGGCCAGGTCCACGTCTCACGGGCGGCCAATGCCAACAGCCGGCGCTTCATCATCAAGATGCGGAATGGCCAGCCGCTGGTCATCGAGGCCGGCGATCCGGCCCCGCTGCCGCCCCCGCCCGTGATCACGTCCAGCGGCCCGTCCGGCAGCGCCGGCCCGCGCCGCGCCGGCGGCGGCGCGTGCGGCGTGTATTTGGTGGTGGCGGTGCTGGCGGCCGGCGGGCTGTTCATCGGCCTGGCCGGCATGCTGGGCGGGGCCGGGCTGGGCGCCGTGGGTGATTTTCTCAACTCCGGCGATCTGCGGGTGTTCCAGACGCAGGTGCCGGGGTTGAGCGAGGTCATGACCCAGGTGCCGGGCTTTGACGACCTGCTCACGCAGGTGCCGTCCGTCGGCAACCGGGACACGGTCAGCAGTTCGGCCGTGCTCGTGCCGGCCGTCTCCGACGCGCCGGCGGATGTGATTGCGCTGACCACCGAGTACTCACTCTCCAGCGGCGACAATCTCCAGCATCTGGTGGCCCTCAGCGGCGCCGAGGCCGAGCTGCTCTGGCGGAGCGCGCCCCTGGATAAAGACACCTACTCGGCGCCGATCCTGGCTGACTCGGACTTTGTCTACACGGTCACCGGCACGCGGCTGTTGGCGTTGCGCCGCGCCGATGGACAAATCGCCTGGAACGTCACCCTGGCCGATCAGTTGTCATTGAACATCTGCCCGGGCTGCTTCCGGCTGGCCGGCGAGCGGTTGTTCACGCTGACGGAAGACGGCACCCTGCAGGCCTATGACGCGCGCACCGGGGAGCCGCTCTGGGATTATCAGGCGCTGCAGGATTCGCCGCGCGGCCTGTATCTCCTGGCCGGCCAGCCGGCCTTCATGGACCGGGACGACCAGAACAACGGTCTGCTGCGGGTCTTCGATCCCGCCACCGGCGAGCCGCGGACTGTCCAGCCCACCTGCGCCACCGATTTTTCCAGCCCCGATTACCCGGATTGGACCACGCCGCTGTATCTGGACCCGGACGGCGCCAACCTCTACATCGTGTTTGGGTTTTTCCGCACCTGCGTCACGCGGCTCAATGCCGAGACCCTGGAAGCGGCCTGGTCCACGCGCTTGCCGGAGGACCTGGAACGGCTCGACACCAATGTGCCGCCGGCCTTCGCCGCGGACGCCCTGTACTTCAGCGCCGGCGAACGCGTCATCCAGCTGAGCGCGGCGGACGGCGCGGTGGCGGTGACGCTGGAAGACCCGGATTACACCTTTGTGCCGCTGACCACGGCCGGCGATCTGCTGATCGCGCGCGCCAAACGCCAGCGCGGCTCGGCGCGCTATGAGCTGTGGGCCATTGACCGGGCCGGCGGCCAAACCCGCTGGACTTACAATTTGAATCAAGACCCGCCGCTGGAGGTCAATTCCAGCATCATCGACGAGGATCAGCCGGTCTGGACCTGGCACGTCACGGCGGAAGGTCTGACGATCCTGCGCTTCAAGCGCGCCGCCGACGACGTCTCCCACGCGGTCTCGATCGACACGGTGAACCTGGACACCGGGGTGAGCGCCGGCGAACAAGACGTGCGCCTCGGCGTCGAGACGATCATCCTCTCAGCGCCGACCCTGTTGGGCTGGCAGCAAGGCACGCTCTGGTTTGTGATCGAAGGCCAGGTCCTCGCCCTGGACACCGCCCGCGGCGCGATCGTCTACCGCTGGCCGTGACGCGGCGGCCGGCGCGCCCGGCGCCGGTCGCCCAGCCCGAGGCCGGGCTGCCCCGCCGCCGGCGGCGGCACCTCCGGCAGGGGCGTGTCGGCGGCCAGGCCGGCGTGGATCAAGCGCCGCATTTCGGCCTCGGCGCGCGGGTCCGTCTCCGGCGAAGTGTAAGCGGCCAGCCGCCGCTCCACCTCCGCGCGCGCCCGCGCCGGCAAATCCTGGCTGCCGGCGGTGGCCCATTGTTCGCGGTTGGTGCGGTCGTACACCGGGCCGGGCAAGTGCAGCGCCTGCGGCCAGTGTTTGAGCGTGTGGGGCGCGGTCAAGAGGTGTTTTTCGGCCAGCAGCTCCCGCACCAAATCCATGGTCGGCAGATCATCTTTCACCCCAAACCCCCGCACGAAGTGCTGGACCTGGCCGCAGAGTTCGTTATCCAGCACCAGTTTCTCCAGGCTGAAGGTCAGCACGTAATCCAGCATCCCCGGACCCGAGACCGAGTTGACGCCGGCCAGCGCCGCCAGCAGCGCGCCGCCGAAGGTCTCGGCGCCGGCCTGGGCATCCAGGAATTTCCCTTCGCTTAAGGCCATGTAGCTCTGGGTGGGCAGGCCCAGGTGCTTGGCCACCGCCACGTAGGCCACGTCCAAATAGAGCGCTTCCACCGCCGCCATCGGCGATTGGGCGGTCTGCATATGGAAGGCGGCCGGCGCGCCGCCAAAGAGCACGGGCGCTCCGGGCCGGATCAGCTGGGCCATCGTCAGGCCGGCCAGCACATCGGCCACGTGCATCACGGTCGCGCCCGCCAGCGTCACCGGCGCGATCAAGCCCATCAGCGTCACCGGCACAATCTCCACCGGGATGCCCCACTCCACGCAGTCCAGCAAATTCTGGCACGAGTCCTCGCTGTAGCGGAACAGGCCCGTGGCCGTAATGGTGAAGACCGCCATCGGGCGCGCCACCAGGTCGGCTTTGTCGTGGCGGAAGAGGGCCATCAATTCGGCCATGCGCGGCACGCCGTGCTCGGTGAAAGCGCCGCTGACCACCGGGCGCAGCGAGTTGAGCAGACACAAGTACAAGCGCCAGGCGTCGGAGATTTGGGGCGCCAGGTCGCCGGTGGAGAACGCCGTGGCCAGGTAAGCGATGTGTTCCAGGCCGTCCGCCAGCCGCACAAACTCCACAAAGTCGCGGGTGTTGGCCGGGCGCACCGCGCCGGTGTGCCCATCCAGGATCTGGAGGCCGCTGGAGCCGGGGACGAAGTGGACGCGGTCGCCGCCCAGCAAGGCGTGCGGCTGGCCGGCGCGGTCGTACAGCACGAACTCGCGCGGCGCGGCGGCCAGGGCGCGGTCCACTACTTCCGGCGGGAAGAGCACGCGTTCGCCGTCGCCGGCCGTGTCCGCCGTCCGCAGGCCGTGCGCCAACAGACGCTCTTTCAGGCGCGGGCCGCGCACCTCCACGCCGATCTCGGCCAGGATCCGTTTGGCTTCGGCCAGGATCTGCGGCAGGAGCGGCTCGGGGATGACGCGCAGGGTGGGGCGCATGCGGTCAGCCTTTTAGCTGCGCATCCTTCAGAATTTGCCGCGCCGCATTGCGCCCCGCCAGACCGGATACGCCGCCGCCGGGATGTGTGCCCGGCCCGCACAGATACAGGCCGGCCAGCGGGGTGCGGTATTGCGCCCAACCCGGCACCGGCCGCATGAACAGGATCTGATCCAGCATCATCTCGCCGTGGTACAGGCTGCCCTCGGTCAGCCCAAAGGTCCGCTCCAGATCGAGCGGGGTCAGCACCTGGCGCTGTTCAATGATCCCCGGCAGGTCCGGCGCATACTCGGCCAGAGTCTGGACCACTAAATCCCCCAACGCCTCGCGCTCCGTGTCCCACACGCCGGCCCGGAGGTGATACGGCGCGTATTGGACGTGCACGGAGAGAATGTGCCGGCCCTCCGGCGCCAGGCTGGGGTCCGCCAGGGTCGGCCAGGCCACTTCCAAGTAAGGCTGGCGGGACAGGCCGCCGTATTTGGCCGCGTCGTAGGCTTGTTCCAGATAGGGCAGGCTGGGGCTGAGGATCAGCGGGCCGGGCGGTGCGGCCGGCTCGAGGCCGGTGAAGGCCGGCCGGCCGGCGAGGGCCAGGTTGACCTTGGCCCACGCGCCGCGCATTTTAATGGTCCGCACGGCCTGTGCGAACTCCGGCCCCAAGATCAACGGCTCAAGCAGTTCCAAAAAAGTGCGCTTGGGGTCCACGGCCGAGATCACGCGCCGGGCGCTGAGATCGGCGCCGTCCGCCAGGGTCACGCCGACAGCGCGGCCGTCCACCACGTTGATGCCCGTCACGGCGGCGCCGGTGCGGATTTCGGCGCCGGCCGCGCGGGCCGCGCCGGCGAGCGCCTGGGTGAATTGCCCCACGCCGCCGGCGGCGCTGACCGGGAAGGGGCCGCCGTGGTTGATCCAGTGGTGCAGGAACAGGAAGGCGGTGCCGGCGCTGAACGGGCCTTGCGTCAGCGCGTGCACGCTGCGCGCGCCCAAGATGCCTTTCAGCGCGGGGGTCTCAAACCACTCGTCGAACAGCTCCTGGGCCGACATCGGCAGGACGCGCAGGAGCTCCATCATCTCGCGCTTGCCCAGGCCGCGCCAGCGCAGGAGGAAGCGCGCCAGCGGCGGCAGTTCGCCGGCCGGGATCTCCGGCAGGCGCGGCATGGTGAGGTGGTACGCCTCGCGCAGCAGGGCCGCGAAGCGCCCGAAGCGGGCCAGAAAATCCGGCCAGCGCGCGGCGTCGCTGGGCGAGAGCGGGCGCAGCGCCGCCTGCGTCTGACGCGCATCGTTGGATAGAGGCAGAAGGCGGCCGTCCGGCAGCAGGCTCACCACGCCGGCCGCGCCGGCCGCCGCCCGCAGCCCGTGCCGGCCCAGCCCCAATTCCCGGACCACTTCGGCCGCCAGCCGGCCGGTGTGTGCGGCCGTGTCCACGCGGTAGCCGGGCCACGGGCTCTCGGTCACCAGTGTGCCGCCGACGCCGGGCCGGCGCTCCAGCACCAGCCCGCGCTGGCCGGCCAAGGCCAGGTACGCCGCCGTCGTCAGTCCGTTGTGGCCGGCGCCGATGACGATGAAGTCGTAGTCAGTGGCCATGGTCATTTCCAGTCCTTCAGCATCTCCACCGCCGCCAGCCGGCCGCTGGCCCCCATGATGCCGCCGCCCGGATGCGTGCCGGAGCCGCACTGGTAGAAGTTGGCGATGGGCGTGCGGTATTGCGCCCAGCCGGCCACCGGCCGCAGAAAGAACAATTGGTGCAGGGCCAGATCGCCCTGGAAGATGTTGCCCTCGGTCAGGCCCGTGGTCTGCTCGATGTCCCAGGGCGTCAGCACCTGCCGGCCGAGGATCAAGCTTTTGAGATTGGGCGCGTACTCGGCCAGGGTGTCCACCACGGCGTTGCCAAATCTCTCGCGCTGGGCGTCATCCCAGCCGCCGGCCAGATGATAAGGCGCGTATTGCACGAAGCAGGACATGACGTGCTGGCCGGGCGGCGCCATGCCGGGGTCAATCACCGACGGGAAGATGCAGTCGATATACGGCTGGGCCGGGATGCGCCCATATTTGGCCTCGTCATAGGCGCGCTCGATGTAATCCATGCTCGGGCTGATGGAGACCGCCCCGCGGTGCAGCGGCCCCGCGCCCGGCTGGGCGGTAAAGCTCGGCAGGCCGGCCAGAGCCAGATTGACCTTGCCCGATGAGCCGCGGATTTTGTAGCGCCGGATCGCGTCGGCGAAATCGGCCGGCAGGTGGCGCGGGTCCAGCAGCTGCAGGAAGGTGCGCTTGGGGTCCAGGCTGGAAGCCACAGTGCGGGCGTAGAACTCAGCGCCGTTCTCCAGGGCCACGCCCACGGCGCGGCCGTTCTTGACGATCACCTGGCTGACCGGCGCCGCCACCTGGATCTCCGCGCCGGCCGCGCGCGCGGCGCCGGCGATGGCCTGGCTGATGGCGCCGGTGCCGCCCTTGGCGAAGCCCCACGCCCGAAAGACGCCGTCGAGTTCGCCCATGTAATGGTGCAGCAGCACGTAGGCCGTGCCCGGCGAGCGCGGTCCCAGGAAGGTGCCGATGATGCCGCTGGCGCTCTTGGTGCCTTTGAGCGGCGCGCATTCAAACCACTCATCCAGCAAATCGGCCGCGCTCATGGTCATCAGCTTGGCCAGGTTGTAGAAATCGCGCTCGCTCAAGCCGGCCGCGTGTCCGCCCAGCTTGAGCAGACCGAGCAGGTCGTGCGGGCTGAGCGAGGTTGGATCGGGCGGCAGCATGTCCAGGATCGGTTTAACGGCCATCGCCATGCGGAACATCTGCCGGCTGTAATCGTCGTAAGCGTCGGCGTCGCGCGGGGAATGGCGCTGGATCTCGCGCCGGGTCAGGTCATGGTCATCCCAGGCGGCCAGGTAATCACCGTTGGCCAGCGGTGTAAAGGTGCTGGGCAGCGGCAGGATCGTCAGGCCGTGGCGGGGCAGGTTGAGATCGCGGATGATCTCCGGCCGCAGCAGGCTGACGACGTAGGAGAAGACCGTGAACTTGAAGCCGGGGAAGATCTCCTCGGTGACGGCGGCGCCGCCCAGCACCGGCCGGCGCTCCAGCACCAGCACTTTTTTGCCGGCCCGCGCCAGGTACGCGGCGGTGACCAGGCCGTTGTGGCCGCCGCCGATGATGATGGCGTCATAGTGAGTGGGCATCGTGGTTTCCATTCGGCTGGCGGCGGCCTTAAGCCCGCTTGTGGGCCGGGTCATAAAACGGCAGTTTCACCACTCGCGCCGGCGCATAGCGGCGCTGGTGTTCCACCGTCACCTCCAGCATCACCAGGCCGCCCACTTGGGCGGACGCGCGTTCCAGGTGCGCCAGGGCCAGGTATTGCTTGAGCAGCGGCGACCAGACCAGACTGGTGGCATAGCCCACTTGCCGGCCCAGCGCGGCCACCGGCACGCTGGTGCGCTGGGTGAGGGCCGGCAGCTGCGGGGGCAGGCCGGCCTCGGCGTACAGGCGCTCCAGCCCTTTCCACTCCACGGCCAGGCCCACGAACTGCCAGGCCGGCCCGCGCGCGTGTTCGGCGGCCAGCGCCGCGCGGCCGATAAACGGCCCCTTCGCCAGCGCCACCGTCCAGCCCAGCCCCAGCTCATACGGCGTGGATTTCTGCGTTTCGATCAGGGCGTGGCGCGCCGATTGGTAGTCCACTTCCAGCAGCAGCAGGCCGGCCTCCACGCGGGCGATATCGAGCGCCAAGATGCCGGCCGGCGTGATCCCGTATGGCTGGCCGGCGGTCAGGAGCGCGTCCCACACGGCCTCGGCGTGCGCGGCGTCGGTCCACACCTCATAGCCCAGGTCGCCGGTGTAGCCGGTGCGCGTGAGGGTGACCGGGCGGCCGCCCAGGGTGGTGTGCACCAGGCGGAAGTAGCGGAGCGCGTCCACCTCGGCCGGCGTGACCGACTTGAGCACCGCGCGCGCCAGCGGGCCTTGCAGGGCCAGGGCGGCCGTGCTGTCCGAGACGTCGCGGATCTCCACCCGCAGGCCGGCGGCGTTCTGCTCCAGCCAGCGCCCGTTCGGCTCGGCCGAGGTCAGCCGGAAGCTGTGCTCGTCCAGGCGCGCCACGGTGCCGTCATCCAGCACCTTGCCGGCCTCGTCGCACCACGGCGTATACAGCACCTGGCCGACCGCGCAGCGGGCCAGGTCGCGCGTCACCACGTGGTTGAGCAGGCGCGCGGCGTCGCGGCCGGTAATCAAATATTTGTGGAGCGGAGAAACGTCGAACAGGGCGGCGGCGTTGCGCACCGCCCAGTATTCGCGCTCGGCGCTGAGCTCGTAGGCGCCGGCGGCCAGATAGCCGGACCAGCGCCGCCAGCTTTGCGATTGATTGAGGGGGGCCGTGCGCGAGTGGAAAGGGGTGCCGCGAAGCATAGTCCTCCTCGGTGAGCCCGTGTCTAGCGTTCGGCCGAAGCGGTCCCCTCGGCCGGCGCGAAGAACACCAGGACGTCCAAGTCTTCGGTGATGGTGTGGAAGGCATGCGGGACGCCGGCGGCCACATACAGGATGGCGCCCGGCGCCACGGCGTGATCCTCGGCGCCCACGCGCAGCCGGGCGCGGCCGGCCAGCACCTGGTAGACCTCGTCTTCGGTGTGCGGCTGCTGCGGATCCTGGCCGCCGGCCGGCAGCCGGTAGAGGCCCACACTCAGGCTTGGCACGCGCAGAAACTCGAAGTAGCGCTGGCGGGTGGCGCGCTGGTGTTCCAGCAGTTCGGTCAAGGTATGGAGATTGGTCATCGGCTTGGCTCGTTCAGCCCGGCCACGGTCAGGCGCGGTCAAAACCCAGCTGGCGGGCGAGCTGCTCGGCGGAGCGCCGCACCAGCGGCGCGATCTCGGCCAGACGGTCGGGCGTCAGGCGCACGCTGGGTCCGCCCACGCACAGCGCGCCGGCCGGCCGGCCTTCATGGTCCAGCACCGGGGCGGCCACGGCCGCATAGCCGAGCTCCAATTCATCGCGGACGGTGGCATAGCCGCGCGCGCGCACGGCGGCCAGCGTCTGCCGGAAGGCGTCCGCGGCCGCAATGGTCTCGGAGGTGAAGACGGGCAGGGCGCGGCGCAGATAAGCGGTGACGGCGGCCTCCGGCCCAAAGGCCAGCACGGCCTTGCCGGTGGAGGTGGCATGCGCGGCCCAGCGGGTGCCGACGGCGGGCGCGCCGGCCACCAGGCCGGGGCTGAGGACCTCGTCCACAATCAGCATCTCCCGGTCCACCAGGACTTCCAGCGAAGCGGTCTCCCGGGTGGCGTGCGCCAGGCTTTCCAGCTCCGGCCGGCTGATCTGGCGCAGCGGGTTGGCGCGCAAAGCGCGGCTGCCCAGCACGATGGCCTCCGGTCCCAGGCGGTAGGCCTCGCCGCCGGCCTCGCGGACCAGCAGGCCCTCTTGTTCCAGGGCCGCTGCCAGGCGATGGGCGGTGGCGCGGTTGAGGCGCGTGCCGCGGCTGATCTCGGCCAGCGTCAGGCGCGGCTGGAGATCGGTAAAAGTTTTGAGGACGGCGATGGCGCGGCTGACTGCCTGGGCGCCGGGGTAAGGGGCGGAACGGGCTGCCATATTGTGATTTATAAATTCACTATGTGGACAGCGCTATTGTAGCGGAATCCGCCGGCCGGCGTCAAGCGGGGCGGCGGATTAGGCGGGGGCGCCGGCGGGCAGGGAGGTGGTGTGGTAGGCGATCTGGCCGGCACGCAGGCCAAAGAGGTCCTCGCCGGCGCGCGCGGGCAGGCGCCAGCCAAAGCGCCGGAAATTTCCGGCCGGCCGGGGGGCTTCCTGGACGGTGAGGGCGTTGAGCGGCACCTGATTGGGCCAGAGTTCCTGATACCAGGCGCGCAGGGCCGCGTGGCCCACGCGGGTTTGGGCCGGGGTGATATGGACGGCGTCCGGCGCGTAGAGGGCCAGCACCTGCTCCACCGCGCCTGAATTGACGGCCGCCGCCCAGCGCGCCACGATATCGGGCTCAGAGCGGGGCGCCGGCCAATCCACGGCCGCCGCCGCTTCCCAGAGGTCGCGGTGGCCGGCCTGGTCGGCGTAATCCCAGCTGTACAGATTGGCGGCCGGCAGCGTGAGCGCCTGGGCGCGCTGCAGAAACTGGCGGACATCGGCGGCGCTGGCCAGCCACTGGCCGGTGCCGTAAGCCGAGCCGGTGGGGACGACGGGGCGCGGGGTGCCGACAAGTCTGGGATTGGCGTATTCGTTCAGACAGCGTTCCAACTGCTGGGCCGGGTTGTGCGCGCCCTCCCAGTAGACCTGCGGCATGGCCAGGTCGCAGCGTTCCAGAAAGGCCGCCCACGGGAGCGTCTGGTGAAACGCGGGGAAGCGGTAGGACGATAAGGCGACCGGCAAAGCCGGCAGGCCCTGGCGCAGGGTGTTCATGAAAATGCGCGCCGCCGCGGCCTTGCCCGGATGCTTGTATTCGGCCTCGGCGTCGATCACATACCCATCGAGACCGAGCTGCCGCACGCGGTTGACGGCGGCCGCGGCTTCGCTGGTCGGATTATCGCCATAGACGTAGTGCCAGCCCCACACCGCCAGCTGCCGGCCGCGCAGCGCCTCGATGATGGGCGGGAGCAGATCGCGCCCCAGGCGGTCAAACCCGAAGGCGTGGGTGCGCTCGGCGATCTTGATCAGAACGTGCGAGCAGCCGGCCTCGGCCGCGCGGGCGGCGATGGCCGCGGGGTCGCCGCCGGCGACGCGGGGAACCTGCCAGATGAACCAGCCTTTGCCAGTGAGCATGCTGTTTCAGACTGCAAGTTCCGTTCCAGAATCGCAACCGCCCAGCCGATCGGCTGGGCGGTGCGGCTGGGCGGCGGCGTTTACCGGCCTGGCAAAGTGATGAGCTGGCCGGGGAAGATCAGGTCCGGGTCGGATAGCTGCGGGTTGGCGGCGATCAGCACATTGAAGTCAATCCCGGTTTGGCGCGCGATATAGGCGAGCGTATCGCACCGGTCCACCAGCCAGGTTTGGCCTTGGTCGATGCCGTGGATCTGTGGATTGCCCGGCAGGCACCCGAGGCCGCCGGCCGGCGCGGCCGGGGTGGCGGTGGGGCGCTGGGCGGCGGCCAGGGTGAAGGCGGCCGGCGTTCCGGCAGCACTCACTTGCCCGGCGGCGTCCAGGGCATTGACCTGAACGGTGTGCGCGCCGGCGGTCAGATCCGCCGCGAAGGTCCAGCGGTTGTCCCCGCCCACCGTCACCGTGCCGGCCGGCTGCCCATCCAGGACAATTTGCACCTGGGCGCCCGGCAGCCCCGTGCCAGTGAAGGTCACGCGGCCGGCGGTCAGCGCA
>JAGOBN010000661.1 GCA_017999235.1 Anaerolineales bacterium
GCGTTTGCTCTATCTCATCCTGGCGTTGGCGCTGGCCCTCAGCGCGTGCGCCCAAGCGCCGGCGGCCACCCCGGCCGCGAGCGGCGGCGCGCTGCCGGCCGACGCCGCGGCCGTGGCCCAGGAGCGCGGCCTGTCCCAGGACGATATCTACGCCGCGCTCAAGACCTATATGCCGTCCGGCCAGACCGACCCGTTCATCATGTTCTCGTCCGGGGGCCAGGCCGGCCAGGTGCTGGTGATCGGCGTGCCGTCCATGCGGATTCTCAAGGTCATTGGCGTGTTCCAGCGCGAGTCCTGGCAGGGGTACGGGTTCGGCGGCTCCACCAATGCAGTCTTCGAAGGCGGCTACATGCCGGACGGCAGCGAGCTGTCCTGGGGCGACACCCACCACCCCAACATTTCCGAGACCAACGGCTCGTACGACGGTGAATTCCTGTTTATCAACGATAAAGCCAACGCCCGCCTGGCCGTCATCGACCTGCGCGACTTCGAGACCAAGCAGATCGTCAAGAACCCCAACACCATCAGCGACCACGGCGGCGCCTTCGTCACCCCGAACACCGACTACGTGGTGGAAGGCCCGCAGTACGGCGTGCCGCTGGGCAATGCCTATGCGCCCATCGACCAGTACCAGGCGCAGTACCGGGGCCTGATCACGTTCTGGAAGTTCGACCGCCTCAAGGGCCGGGTGGACCCGAGCCAGTCCTTCCAGGTGGAACTGCCGCCCTACTGGCAGGACCTGTGCGACGCCGGCAAGGGCGTCAGCGACGGCTGGTTCTTCTGCAACAGCTTCAACACCGAGCTGGCCACCGGCGGCGTTGAAGACGGCCTGCCGCCCTTCGAGGCCGGCACCACCAAGAACGACACCGACTACCTGCACATCTTCAACTGGAAGAAGGCCGAAGAGGTCTTCCAGGCCGGCCAGACCGAGACCCTGAACGGCATGGCCGTTATCTCGCTGCAGACCGCCATCGACGAGGGGATCTTGTTCTTCGCCCCGGAGCCCAAGAGCCCGCACGGCGCCGACGTGACCCCCAAGGGCGAGTTCATCGTCGTCGGCGGCAAGCTCGATCCGCATGTGACGATCTACTCCTTCGCCAAGATGCAGGCCGCCATCCAGGCCGGCGGGCTGGAAACCGACGTGTACGGCGTGCCGGTGATCCCGCTGGACAAGGTCATGGAGGCCCAGGTGGAATTGGGCCTGGGGCCGCTGCACACCGTCTATGACGACAAGGGCTACGCCTACACCTCGCTCTTCCTAGATTCGGCTGTGGCGCGCTGGACGCTGGGCGGCGACTACGCCAGCCTGCACCCGGAGGAGCCCTGGACGCTGGTGCAGAAGCTGCCCGTCCAGTACAACATCGGCCACATCACGGCGGCGGAAGGCGATACCGCCACGCCGGCCGGCAGTTATGTGGTGGCGCTGAACAAGTGGAGCATCGACCGCTTCGCCAATGTCGGCCCGCTGATGCCCCAGAACTTCCAGCTCGTGGATATCAGCCAGGGCGGCGACCAGATGCAGGTGCTGTACGACATGCCCATCGGCATGGCCGAGCCGCACTATGCCCAGATCATGAAGGCCGACCGCCTCAAGTCCATCCAGGTCTACCCGGAGATCGGCTGGAACCCGGACACCTGGAGCGTGGACCCGACCGCGATCACGTCGGAAGACGACGCCCGTGTCGAGCGCAACGGCGCGAACGTCGAGATCTGGATGTCCGTCATCCGCTCGCACTACAAGCCGGAGCGCATCGAGATCAACCAGGGCGACCACGTGGTCTGGCACCTGACCAGCCTGGAGCGCACGCCGGACGCCACGCACGGCTTCGCGCTGGCCGGCTACAACATCAACTTGAGCCTGGAGCCGGGCGAAACTCAGACCATCGAGTTTGACGCCACCCAGGCCGGCACGTTCATCTACTACTGCACCGAGTTCTGCTCGGCCCTGCACCTGGAGATGATGGGCTACTTCTTGGTCAAACCCTAGTTCGCGGAAGGCGGCGGGCGGCCGGCCGAGGCCCGTAATCGGCCGGCCGCCCGCCCGCCGGCCGTCTGTCCACCGCTGGCTGAGGCTGTATGAAGTTTCTAAATCTTGACCCCGATGTGAAAGTGCTCCTGCCGGATGGCAGCACCCGGCAGCTGCAGGATTACCTGATCCCCAGCGCGCTGTTGATGGTCGCGGCGCTGCTGCTGGTGGTGTCGCTGTTTGTGCCGTACTGGAGCATGACCATGACGGCCCCGCAGTATCCCAAGGGCCTCAAGGTGGACGTGTACGTCACCCACCTGGCCGGCGACGTGCGCGAGATCGACGAGTTGAACCACTATCTGGGGATGCCGCTGCTGGATGAGGGCGGCCGCTTCGAACGCTCGATCGCCCCCATCGCCCTGTCCACGTTCGGCCTGCTGCTGGTGGCCGGCGTCTTTGTGCACAACCAGTGGGCGGCAGTGCTGGCCTTGCCCGTCATCGGCTACCCGCTCATCTTCCTGGCCGACCTGTACTACATCCTGTACCAGTACGGCCACAGCATTGATCCGGAGTCGGCGCTGGGCGGCGCCATCGAACCGTTCACGCCGCCGATCCTGGGGCTGGGCAAGGTGGGCCAATTCGGCACCATTGCTAATTTCGAGATCGGCCTGTACCTCACGCTGGCGGCGGTGGGCGCGGTCCTGGTGGCGCTGTGGTTCCACCGCGCGGCCTATAAGCCGATTGTGGATGCGCGGAAAAAAGTGCGGAGTGGGAAGTGATTAGTGGGCGGTGATCAGTGGGCGGTGATCAGTGGGCGGTGATCAGTGGACGGTGGACAGTGGTTAATGAGAAACGTGGGCGGTTTCTGATGATGGGAGGCCTGGACGTGATTGTGCGACGCGGGGTGTTGAGCTTGGTTTTGGCCACGCTGGTCGCCACACTGGGCGGTCATCCGGCGCTGGCGGCCGATCGCCGGTGGCTGCCCTCTGCCCCCTCACCACTGACCACTCATCACTCGCCACTCACCTCTGCCCACTCGCCACTCACCTCTGCCCACTTAATCGTCACCACCGCAGCCCCCTC
>JAGOBN010000662.1 GCA_017999235.1 Anaerolineales bacterium
TCTACCAAGCGGGGGGCATAGCTCAGATAGGTGACGCCGGGGACGTCATCCCAGCGTTGTTTGATGGCGGCAAAGTCATGAGCGATAGCGCCAACCAGCCACAATTCGGCCTGCGCGAGGCGGGCGGCTTTCCACGCTTCCAGCAAGTAGGGCACGCCTTTTCGAATGGAGATTTGTCCGGCGAAAATCGCGCGAAACGGCCGCGCCGGCGGCTGGGACGCCGGCGGAGTGAAGGTGTCAAGATCCACCCCAAAAGGGATCTCAAGCAGCTGTGCCGGGGCGTGTCCCGCCGCCAGCATGCTCTCGCGCACAAATGAACTGGGGATGGTGATGTAGTCGGCCGTCTGTAGTTCCGCTAGCAGGCGCGGTTGATGCCATTGCGGCAGGCGCAGGGGGATATTCCATCGGGCGTATTCTTCCTGCAATAACCGGATAGTCGTCCCCGGGTGAGAAGAAGCGCGCTCGACAATCGTTTGCATGCCTAAGCGCTTGGCCCGCTTTATGGATTGGAGGCCGGCGCCGTTCCAGGCGTGGAGAATACCCGCTTCCGGCAGTTGCGCCGCCACCCAGGCGTCAAATAGCGTGCTTTCCAGGAAGTAGACCAGCCCGGTTGGATCCTGCGCGCCGGCATACTTGAGCGCTCGTCCAATCGCGCCCCATTGGGCGATCAAGTTTTCCGGGATCAGCGTCTGGCGGTTTGAACTGACGAAGAGCTTCTGGAGATAGCCTTGCGCGTGCAAGCCCGCCGCCGCGGTCGCGGCGATATTGCCGATGCCTCCCCCTCCAATTCGAGCAGGGATGCTGTACAAAGCCCGCGGCGGGGTGTCACTCACGCCAGTTGCCCAGAGTCGAGAGATCGGGTTGCCGCGCGCCGGCTCGTCTGAGGATGAGCCCGCCTTATCCTGGCCGGGCGCCGGCGACCAGCGCCTGGATGCGCGCCACGATCATGTCCATCGCCACCTCGTTAAAGCCGCCCTC
Organism: Anaerolineales bacterium; assembly: GCA_017999235.1. Next base: position 979 of record JAGOBN010000662.1, read on the forward strand.
CGGGATAATCACATCGGCGTAGCGCTTGGACGGCTCCACAAATTCCAAGTGCATCGGGCGTACGGTGGCCAGGTACTGCCGGATGACCGACTCGGCCGTGCGGCCGCGTTCGGCGATATCGCGCTGCAGCCGGCGGATCAACCGGATATCGGCGTCGGTGTCCACGAAAATCTTGACGTCGAACACGGCCCGCAGGCGCGCCTCCGCGAAGAGCAGAATGCCCTCCACGAGAATAATGGGCTGCGGGCTGACGGCCACGGTTGCGGGGGTGCGCTGGTGCTGGGTGAAATCGTACACCGGCAGGGCGATCGGCCGGCCGGCCCGCAGCGTCTCCAGGTGCGCAACCATCAGTTCGGTGTCGAGCGCATCGGGGTGGTCCCAATTTACCTGGCCGCCCGGATCGTGCGGCAGTTGGGCATGGTCGCGGTAGTAGGCGTCGTGCGGCACATAGGCAATATGCTCCGCGCCGACCCGGTCCAGGATGGTGCGGGCGACGGTGGTTTTGCCCGAGCCGGTGCCGCCGGCGACACCCAAAACTAAAGGGGGCTTCATAAGCGTGGTGCCGCGGAAACAAAAAGATGAAGGACCAGGTCAGGCCTTCATCTTGTAAGGTGATGGGGCACAAAAGCCACCTTCGGGAGTCGAACCCGAAACCTACCACTTACGAAGCGGTTGCTCTGCCGATTGAGCTAAGGTGGCGTTGGCAGCGGCCTGCCGAGCGCGCGGGATTATACCAGAAAGCCGGCGGCTTTTGCGCCGCGAGTTGCAAACCGCGTTGGATCAGGGCCGGGTCAGTCTGGCGTTCTGGTACGGCTCTTGCACCTCTCTTTTTTTTGGCCGCAAGTCGGTTGTTACGTAAAAACATAGTGCTATAATCGCCCCCTCACTACGGAAACCGCCGCATGTCGTTTGACTTTTCGGCCTTTTCAAATTTCCCCTTTATCAGCCTGCCAGCCGGCCCTTTGGGCTATGGGCTGGTCGGCGCTTATGTCTTAGCGGCTCTAGCCGCCGTCTACCTCACCCGCGCCAGTTGGCGGCCCTTGCGCTTGAGCCAGTGGCTGATGCTGGGGGTCCTGGCGCTGCTGGGCGTAGCGCTGGCCCAACTGTTCCTGCTCCGCTTTCCGGCCGATATCTTGCCCCCGCCCGGCCTGCCGGCGGAACCCCAGCGCCCCGGCTTGGCGTTTTTTGCCCTGTTGCCGGCTTTCCTGGCGGCCGGCTGGCTCGGCAGCGGGCCGGCGCTTGTGGTCGGTTTTTTCACCGGCCTGTCCCGCGCGGCCTGGGAGACCTATTCCCTGGCAACCCCTTTTGAATATGCGCTGGTCGCGGCCTTGGTGGCGGCCTGCCTGCGGCAGGATTATCGCGGCTGGGCCGGCGCCGCGCTGCGGCATCCAGCCACGGTCGGGTTCGTGGTGGGCGGCCTTTTTTGGCCGTCGCTGTACTTCTCCTACTTTGCCTACACCGATACCGTCAGCCTGGCGGCCGTGGACTATGTGAATTCGCTGGTCCTGGCGGCGGCCCCGGTCTTTGCCGGCCAGGCCATTGTCGCGGGTCTGCTGGCGGAACTGACCCGGGCCGGCCTGCCCGCTTGGTGGGTTCAGCGCCGCGGCCTGGTGCCGCCGCCCTATTTGTACAGCCTGAACCGCCGGCTCTCCATTCTATTGATCCCGCTCTTCCTGGCCGGGATTATTACGCTCACCTATGCCGACGTGACGGTGGCGTTCCGCGTCTCGACCACGCTGTCGGTTCGGCAGATGGAGCGCGCCGCCGCCGCCGCCGGCCGGGATATCCCGTTTTTTATTCAGACCGGCAACAGCCTCCTGCTGGAGATCGCCAACGGCGAGAACTGGTTCGACAGCAATAATCTGGCCCAGACGGCGAGTTTGCTCCAGAATATGCGCGCTCTGCCGTTTTTCAAGCAATTGGTGCTGCTGGATCAGACGCTGACGCCGTCGGCCGTGGCCGGGTATCGGCTGGGGCAGGGCGAGGCGGCCGATATTACGGCCACCGATCAACGCCTGGCGGAGCTGGCCCTGCAGGGCATCCCGCAGACGGCGGTGGAGTATCTCACCG
>JAGOBN010000663.1 GCA_017999235.1 Anaerolineales bacterium
CGATGGCGCAGTTCGCCGGCGAAGGCCGCGGCTGGGCCGATGGCGTCCGCCAGCGCGTCCACCAGCGCCGTGTCCGTGGGCAGCACCCCCCAGGGCGTGGCGTAATGCTGGCGCGTGAGCGTCAGGCTGGCCGGCGTATCGGAATAGTGGTCGGTGCCGATCAGCACCACCAGCTCGGCGGCCTGCACGGCGGCGGCCGCGCGCTTCCAGACCTTGGCGTACACGGCGCCGCCGCGCGGATAGTCGATGTGCGGGCTGAGCAGGCCGCGCGCCTCCGGCGCCGGCGGGATATCGCCGGCCTCGGCCAACAGGCCTTCCAGCACCGCCTGCAGTTCTCGCGGGTCGGCCGGGTAGGATTGGCCGGCCAGTGCCGGCGTCCGGAAGGGCGCCTGGCGGTAGTCGGTCAAGGCCCGCGCCCGCGCCTGGTGGAAGCGGTCGTTTTCCAAAAACAGCGCGTCGTCCAGGGCCTGCACCAGGCCGCGCACGGTGCCGTTCTGAAAGCGCAGACGGTACTGCTGGGCCAGCTGCGCCTCGATCTCCGGCAGGGTCCAGCCGCCGTCGCACAGCGCCAGCGCCGGCCCCAGCGGTTCCGGCACCAGCAGCATCTGCTCGCTCACCTGGAGCGTGTCGCGCAGCAGCCAAAAGCGCTCGCCGTCCTGGGTATGGGGGCGGATGTCGAGGGTCCGGAGCTTCGGGCGGTGTGAGCTGGAGATAGCCATAGCCGCGATTTTACCCGACGCGCCGGCCGGCGCTGGATAAAAAAACCGGCGGCGTCTTGGGACGCCGCCGGCCGCTGCGCGGGGCCGCGGGGCGGGCGTTTACTCCGCCAGTTCCGCCCGGGCCAGGGCGATCAACTCGTCCAGGCTCTTGGCCTTTAGGTCTTCACCCGTGCGCCGGCGCACCGAGACCGCGCCGGCCGCCTGATCCTTGTCGCCCACCACCAGCATGAACGGGATCTTCTGCAGCTGCGCGTCGCGGATCTTGGCCTGCATGCGTTCGCCGCGCTCGTCCACTTCCACCCGGAAGCCCTGCGCCTTGAGCTTGGCCACGACTTCGCGCGCATACTCGTTGTGCCGGTCCGCCACCGGGATCAGCATCATCTGCACCGGGGCCAGCCAGAGCGGGAAGGCGCCGGCGAAATGCTCGATGATCACGCCCAGGAAACGCTCGGTGGTGCCCGTCACCGCCCGGTGCAGCAGCACCGGCGTGTGCTCCTTGCCGTCCTCGCCGATGTAGGCGCAGCCCAGGCGGGCCGGCTGGATGAAGTCCACCTGGATCGTGGAGAGCTGCCACTCGCGGCCCAGCACGTCGCGGGCGATGAAGTCGGCCTTGGGGCCGTAGAAGGCGGCCTCGCCTTCGGCGGCGTAATACGCCACGCCGTTCTGCTCCAGCGCCGTCGTGAGCGCGGCCGTGGCCGCCGTCCACTTCTCGTCGTCCTGCACGTATTTGCCGCCCTCGCCGCGCAGCGAGAGCCGCACTTTGTAGTCCGTGAACTGGTAGCGGGCCAGCACCTCGCGGATCAGCTTCAGGCACAGGCCGAACTCGGCCTCAATCTGGTCGGGCCGGCAGAAGATGTGGCAGTCGTCCTGCGTCAGCGCCCGCACGCGCGTCAGGCCGTGCAGTTCGCCCGTCTTCTCATAGCGGTAGAGGGTGGCGAACTCGGAAAACCGCAGCGGCAGTTCCTTGTAGGAGTGGACGCCCATCTCGTTGAACAGCGTCATGTGGCTCGGGCAGTTCATGGGCTTGAGCCGGAACGTGACGCCCTCGTCCTCCATCGGCGGGAACATCGCCTCGCGGTAGTTGTCGTAGTGTCCGGATTTCCGGTACAGGTCTTCCTTCACCAGATGGCCCGTCCAGACGTGCTGATAGCCGTAGCGCGTCTGCGTCTCGCGGACGTAGGACTCCATCAGATAGCGCAGCGTCTCGCCCTTGGGCGTGAAGAGCGGCAGGCCCGGCCCCACATCGTCCGCGAACACAAACAGGCCCAGCTCCTTGCCCAGCTTGCGGTGGTCGCGCTTCTTGGCCTCCTCCAGCTTCCACAGGTATTGTTCAAGCTCTTCCTTGTTCTTCCAGGCCGTGCCATAGACGCGCTGCAGCATCGGGCGGTTCGAGTCGCCGCGCCAGTAGGCGCCGGCCACGCTCATCAGCTTGAAGGCCGAGGGGTTGACCTTGCCCGTGTGTTCCACATGCGGCCCGCGGCACAGGTCCGTGAAGGTGTCATGCCGGTAGAACGAGATCACCGGCCTCTCGCCCGCCGCTTGCGGCGCGTTGCCATACTCGTCCAGGCCGCCCTTATCCAGGCCATCGATCAGCTCGAGCTTATACGGCTGATCCTTGAACTGCGCGCGGGCCTCGTCGGCGCTGACCTCCTGGCGCACAAACACGTGCTTGGCGCTCATGATCTGGCGCATGCGCTTCTCGATCACCTCAAAGTCCTCGGGTGAGAGCTGGCGCGGCAGTTCAAAATCGTAATAGAAGCCGTCTTCAATCGGCGGGCCGATAGCCACCCGGGCCTCGCCCGGGAACATCTCCATCACCGCCTGCGCCATGATGTGGGCGGCCGAGTGCCGGATCTTGTACAGCTCCGTCTCTTCATAGCGTTCGGGTTGGTTCGACATGACGTGCTCCTTCTTGGCCAGCGGCCACAAACAAAAACTCCCGGCCCTGTTGGGGCGGGAGTTTCAACTCCGCGGTTCCACCCAGCTTGACGCGCCGCTAGCGCGCCATCTTTTGCGGCTGTAACGGGCCGGCCCGTTTGCCCTGCGCCGGCCAGGCCGGTTCGGGGTCAAGCTCGCGGGTGGTTTTCGGCGCGCTCTGGCTGGCTGGGCTTGCAGTCTAAGGCCCTGGCCTCCCTGGAGCAGCGGCGCGCGTACTCGTCCCGGTCGTCGCCTGTGTTTTAGAATTGCGCCGATTATAACAGCCGGCGCCGGAAAAAAACAAGCCGCTGGGCAGCGGCTTGTTTGTGAGTGGGCGGTATAGGGCTCGAACCTACGACCTCCGCGATGTCAACGCGGCGCTCTAACCAACTGGGCTAACCGCCCTC